>NZ_JAUMSQ010000003.1:0-60579 GCF_030519285.1 Mycolicibacterium arseniciresistens | reverse complement strand
CAACCTGATCGGCCAGTTCGCGAGATCGCTAGAGGCCAGCGTGCTCGGCGACTCGACGCCGGCGGCCAATGCGCCGGCCGGCGCCGGGGCCGACGCACCATCGGCGGCGGGCGTAGCGGCCGTCGCGGCCGATGCCGGTGACTCGGTGGACCTACTGAAGGTCGTCGCCCTGCCGATGGCGAAGCGGGCCGCGCCGGTGCTGGCCGGCCTGGCGGCCGGGCTCACCGTCGGACTGCTGGTGGGCAGGCGCAGGCGCGCACACCCGGCGGCGGTGCTCGCCGACGACCTGCAGGCGGCACTGGCCCGGCTGCTGTCGTCATGAAAGCCGCCCCGTTCGAATACCACCGCCCCGGCTCGGTCAAGGAGGCGGCCGAACTGCTCGCCGAGTACGGCGATGACGCCAAGATCCTCGCCGGCGGGCAGAGCCTGGTGCCGATGCTGGCGATGCGGTTGACGCACTTCGAGAACCTGATCGACATCTCGCGCGTCGCCGAGCTTCAGGGCATCGACCTGGACGGCGACGACGTGGTGATCGGCGCGGGCACCCCGCACGCTTTCGTCGGCATGGACGACGAGGTCGCCGAGTCGGCGCCGCTGCTCACGCTCGCCACGCCGCACATCGGGCACTTCCAGATCCGCACCCGCGGCACCCTTGGCGGGGCGATCGCCCACGCCGATCCCGCAGCCGAGTACGCCGCCGTCGCCCTGGCCCTCGACGCGCAGATGGACGCGGTGTCGACCCGGGGCACCCGCCGGATCGCGGCGTCGGAGTTCTTCACCGGACTGTGGGAGACCTCGCTGGCCGCCGACGAGATCCTCACCTCGGTCCGGTTCCCCGTGTGGGGCGGCCGCACCGGGTACGCCATCGAGGAGTTCGCGCGCAGGCACGGCGATTTCGCGATCGCCGGCGCGGTGGTGGCCGTCGAGGTGGACGGCGACGACCGCGTTGCGCGGTGCGGCATCGGGTTGCTCGGCCTGGGATCCACGCCGGTGCGCGGTTCCGCGGGCGAGGAGGCGATCGTCGGGCGTCCGGTCACCAAACTGAGCGCCGACGAGATCGGCCGCATGACCATGTCGGCCATCGAGGACGTCCCGGCCGATCTTCAGGGATCCGCCTCATACCGCCGCCGCGTCGGCGCCGCGATGGTGTCACGCGCGTTGCACTCGGCCATCGCAGAGGCCACCAGCGAGGAGAGGACGGAGGTGACGCTCAGTGCATGAGCTACCGGTCGAGTTGAACGTCAACGGGATCGAGCACCGCGGCACCGTCGAACCGCGCGTCACGCTCGCCGACTTCCTGCGCGAGCAGTGCGGCCTGACGGGCACACACCTCGGGTGCGAGCACGGTGCATGCGGCGCCTGCACGGTGCTGCTCGAGGGCCAGGCCGTGCGGTCGTGCCTGATCTTCGCGGTCCAGGCCGACGGCCAGGAGGTCACCACCGTCGAGGGAATCGCGGAGCCCGGGGGTGAACTGTCACCGGTGCAGTCCGCGATGCGCGACTGCCACGGACTGCAGTGTGGTTTCTGCACACCGGGATTCGTCACCTCCATCACCGCGCTGCTGCGTGACAACCCCGACCCCACCGACGCCGAGATCCGCGAGGGCCTGTCCGGCAACTTCTGCCGGTGCACCGGATACCAGGGCATCGTCAACGCCGTGCACCAGGCCGCCGAGAGCACTCGCGCCGCGAAAGAGGTCAGCCCCCAAGCGCTGTGACGACTGCAGCGACGCGGCGGGCCCGCGTCTCGGCCGTCTTGGCGCCCTCGACGCTGGTGACATGCGCCTTGCGCCTACTCGGCGACAGCTTGTCCCAGGCCGCGGTGAGATCCGACTCCGCGAGCGTGGCGGCGAGGTCGGCGGGCACCTCGACGATGCGGGGCGCGGTGTCCAGCGTCAGCGTCACCTCGACGGCGTCCCCGCCGCCGATGCCCGATTCGGCGCGGCGCTGTGCGCTGAACGGGATGAGGAACTTCCCGCCCATCGGCGCGATCGTCGAGCGGTACCGGTAGCCGTTCACCGACACGACTACCGGCGGACGTTTCCCGGCGCCGAGGGCGTCGACCACCTCGGCGGGTACCTCGATCCCGGTGTTGTTGCCGTCCTGGAACATCGTGTTGGAGAACGTCTGTGCCGATGGCGGGGATCCGGTCATGGTCGCTGCCTCATCACGGTGCCGTCCCAGCGTGGCGTCTCCCCCGACACGAGGCCGATCTGGTCGAGCGCCCGGGTGACGATGTGGTCGACGGCCTCGTCGAGGGTCTTCGGCCGGTTGTAGAAGCCCGGCACGGGCGGCACGATCGAGGCGCCCATCCTGGCCAGCTTGAGCATGTTCTCCAGGTGGATCTCGCTGAGCGGCGCCTCGCGAACCATCAGCACGAGTCGCCGGCGTTCCTTGAGCACGACGTCGGCGGCGCGGGCGATCAGGTCCTCGGCGTAGCCGTTGGCGATGGCCGCCAGGGTCTTGACACTGCACGGCGCGATCAGCATGCCCTCCGTGCGGAACGATCCGCTGGAGATGCTCGCGCCGAGATCGCCGGGCTTGTGCACCACATCGGCCAGCCCGCGCACCTCGGGCACGGTCCAGCCGGTCTCGTGCTCGAGCGTGCGCGCCCCCCATGCGCTGATGACGAGGTGGGTCTCGACCTCGAACTCGCGCAGCCGCTCGAGCATCCGCACACCGAGGATGGAACCGCTCGCGCCGGTGATGGCGACGACGACCCGTGGGCGGTCGGTGCGCGGCGTCGTCACGCGAGTACCTTCAGCCGGTCCACCTGCCGGGTCCACCGTTCGACCACCGCCCCGGCGTCGTCGAGCCGGTAGGTGATCCCGGAGGTCAGTTCGGCGTAGGCGACCCGGTCCTCGTCGACCCGGCAGACTTCGCCTGCGAAGAAGACGAGTTCCACATCGCCGCCTGCGCCGGGTGCCGGGTCCGGGTCAACGCGGCGCACCTGCACGCGGATCTTGTAGACGGTCGCGTCGCACACCACGTGCAGCATCGCCTGCCCCGATGCGGTGAGCGCCGCGGTGCTGCCACTGTGTGCGTGCAGCGCCAACCGGATGTCGGCGCCCGACGTGCTGAGCACCTCACCGACCGACAGCAGCGACAGCCGCGGCCACCCGTCGTCACCCACCGTGAGGATCGAAATCGTCTGACCCACTTTGGCACCGAGACCGGTACCGTCGATGAGGGCGGCCACCGGTGGCGGCAGCGTCGCCGCCGCCTCCGACTGTCGGTCCATCATCTGAGCTTCCCACGGATCGGTCCGGTAGAAGTGGTGACATGAGAATCGGTTTCGTCGGTCTGGGCAACATGGGTTCGGGTATGGCGTCGAACCTGCTGCGGGCCGGCCACGAGGTCACCGCGTACAACAGGTCGCAGGACAAGGTCGACGCGCTCGCCGCCGCGGGCGCGCGGCCCGCCCGAACCGTGGCCGAGGCGTGCGACGCAGAGGTGGTCGTCTCGATGCTCGCCCATGACGGGGCCGTCGAGGCGGTGACGTTCGGCGACGACGGGATCCTCGCGTCGCTGCCTGCCGGGGCGGTGCACGTCTCGGCGTCGACGATCAGCGTGGCGCTCAGCGAGCGGCTCACGGCCGCACACGGCGACGCCGGGCAGGGCTTCGTCGCGGCACCGGTGTTCGGACGGCCGGAAGCGGCGGCCGCCGCCAAGCTCTTCGTCGTCGTCGCCGGGGCGCCGGAGGTGGTGGCGGCGATGTCGCCGGTGTTCGAGGCGATCGGCCGGCGCACGTTCACGGTCGGAGACGAACCCAAGACGGCGAACCTGGTGAAACTGAGCGGCAACTTCCTCATCGCGTCGGTCATCGAATCGGTCGGCGAGGCGATGGCGCTGGTCGGCAAGGCCGGCGTGGACAAGCAGCAGTATCTGGAACTGCTGACATCCACACTTTTCGACGCGCCCGTCTACCACACCTACGGAGGGCTGTTGGCGCGCCAGGAATTCGAACGGGCGGGCTTCGCGGCCGAGGGCGGACTCAAAGACGTCCGGCTGGTGCTGGCGGCCGGGGAGAGCCTGCAGGTGCCGCTGCCGATCGCCAGCCTGCTGCGCGACCGATTCCTGACGTTGCTCGCCCTCGGCGGCGGCCACCTCGATTGGTCGGCGATCGGCGCACTCGCAGAGCGGGATTCGGGAGGTGACGCCCCGACGGCGTGAACCACTGATCAGCGCACTCCCGGGGCGCAATCCCCCGATTCGCGTGGGACGTGGGGCTAGCCTTGACC
This sequence comes from Mycolicibacterium arseniciresistens, assembly GCF_030519285.1. NCBI lineage: Bacteria > Bacillati > Actinomycetota > Actinomycetes > Mycobacteriales > Mycobacteriaceae > Mycobacterium > Mycolicibacterium arseniciresistens. The sequence continues at coordinate 56,339 of NZ_JAUMSQ010000003.1, read as the reverse complement.
GTAGGCACACACGGTCCGTCTCAGCCGCGACGCCAGAGGAGCAGCGTGTGGTCACTTTGGACCGATTGGTGAATGTACTGGGCGCCTACGGCGTTCGGCTGCGGTCATGCCCCATTCCGCGCTCCACCGGGTTGGCCGGCGTCGTGGTGCACGAAGACGTCGACGGCCGGACCGTCGTCGGTGACGTGTTGTTGGCCATCGGCGCCGCCACGGTGGCCGAGGCGGTGCGGTGGGCGGCGTCCGCCCGCGCGGCGGCCGTCTTCGTCCGCGACACTGCGGAGGACGACACGGTTGCCGACGGCGGCGCGGCCGACGTCGCGGTGCTGGCGGTGGACCCGGCCATGTCCTGGAGCGAACTGGCCGCCGTGGTCTACGGCCTCGTGCTCGAAGGCCGCGAGACCGACTCCGGTCGCGGACCCACGGACCTGTTCGCACTGGCCGACAGCCTCGCCGAGGCAACCGGCGGCGCGGTCACCATCGAGGACCCGCTCTCGCGCGTGCTGGCGTACTCCATGGTGCAGAGGAATGCCGACGACGCACGCACGGCGACGATCATGGGCAGGCAGGCACCGGAGCGCCTTCGCGCGTTCTTCGACGAGCGTGGGATCTCCGCGCATCTCGCGGTGTCCGACGAGCCGCTGTTCGTCGGCGCCGCTGCCGATCAGGGCCTTTCCGGCCGGATGGTGGTGGCCGTGCGCTCGGCGCGGGTGCTGATGGGTTCGGTGTGGGTGTCGTGCACGGCTCCATTGGAGGGCGAGGCACTCACCGCTCTGACCGACGGCGCCCGCACGGTGGCACTGCATCTGCTGCGGTCCCGGGCCAGCGCGGACCTCGAGCGCCAGGTGGAGTCGGAACAGGTGATCCGGCTGCTCGACGGCAGCGCCGACGCGACGGCGTCGACCAGCAGGCTCGGGCTGCCGCAGGGTCCCATGCGGGTCATCGCGCTGCAGGCCTTCATCGCCGCCGACCGCGATGCCCCGCTGCTGATGCTGTTCGACCGCGCCACCAGTGGGTTCGGCTGGTCGCGGCCCGGTCGCAGCGCACTGGCCGGGAACACCGTCTACACACTGCTGCCCGGTGAGCAGGCCGCCGCGGCTCGCCGTTGGGTCGCCGGAGTGCGGGCGGCACTGCCCGACCGGGTGACGGTGGTGGCGGGCATCAGCAAGCCCGCAGCGGTACCGGACCTGCCGGCGGCGCGCCAGGAGGCCGACGAGTGTCTGGCGCTGCACGAGACGCGGCCGCCGGCAACGGAGCCCCCGGCCTACGACGAATCGTGGGACGAGATCGTGCTGGCCCGGCTGCGGATGGCGGCACGCTCGGGTCGGTCGCCGGGCCGGGGGCCGGTGGCCGAGCTGCGCCGCCATGACCGCGCCAACGCCACCGAATACGTGGCCACGCTGAGGGCCTGGCTCGAGGCCCTCGGTGACCCCACCGAGGCCGGCGAACGCCTGGGAGTGCACGAGAACACCGTGCGCTACCGCCTGCGCAAGATGGCCGAGATCACCGACCTGCAGCTGGACGACGCACACAAGCGGCAGGCGATGTCGATCGAACTCGCGGCCGCCGAGACCGACTGACCCCGCGCTGAGTAGGCGTTGTCGCATCGGCACAACGCCGTCGAAGCGGGTTGTCGGTTCGGGGCAAGCCACGTGGTGGCCCCGCACACCACCATGGGAGTGACACCTGAGGAGGTATGTGATGGCCGGCAATGAGCGCATCGACGGCGGACCGCGATCGGCGATCGTGGTCGGTGCAGGCATCGTCGGGCTGTCCACGGCGTGGTTCCTGCAGGAGCGCGGCGTCGAGGTCACCGTGGTCGACCGCACCGGTGTTGCCGCCGGAGCGTCCTGGGGCAACGCCGGCTGGATCGCGCCCACGCTGACCCTGCCGCTGAACTCCCCCGCCACGCTGCGGTACGGGCTGCGCGCGCTGCGCGACCCCGCCGCACCGCTGCACATCCCACTCGCCGCGGACAGCGGGCTGGGACGCTTCCTGTTCCAGTTCGCCGCCAGCTGCCGACGGTCGACGTTGCGACGCGCGGTGCGCGCCAACCTGCCGCTCAACGAAGAGTGCATCGAAGCCTTCGACGTGCTCGTCTCCAACGGGGTCGACGCACCGGTGACCGATGCCCCCATCACCGCGCTGTTCCGCAGCGCCGACGAGGCGCGGCACATGCTGGCCGAACTCGACGGACTGTCCGAAGCCGGCCAGTCGGTGGACGTCACCCACCTCAGCGGTGCAGCGCTGCGCGAACAGGTGCCGCTCGCCTCGCCGGCGATCACCGCCGCGATCAATGTCAACGGACAGCGCTTCATCGACCCGGGCCGCTTCGTACACGCGTTGGCCCGCGCCGTCGTCGACCGCGGCGCCACGATCCACACTGCGGAGGTCCAGGGCGTCTACAGCAGTGGAGTCGGCGCGGAAGTGTTTCTGCGCGACGGCGATCCCATGACCGCGGACGCCGTGGTCGTCGCCACCGGCGCGTGGCTGTCCCGGTTGGCCGGCCGACTGCGCGTACCCGTGCAGTCCGGGCGCGGCTACTCGTTCACCGTGCCCGTGGACCGGCCCTTACCGGGACCCTTCTACCTCCCCGGCATCCGGGTGGCGTGCACGCCCTACCGCGACGGGTTGCGCGTCTCGGGAACGATGGAGTTCCGCGACCCCTACGAACCGGCGGTGCCGGCACGCGTCGGCGCCATCGTCGCCTCGGCCGGCTCACTGCTCGAGGGTGTCCGCTGGGCCGAGCGCACCGACGTCTGGGTCGGGCCGCGGCCGGTGACGCCCGACGGTCGACCGCTGGTCGGCGAGATGTCCCGCAATGTGTACGTGGCGGGCGGACACGGCATGTGGGGCCTGGCGCACGGACCGGTCACCGGGCGCCTCCTCGCCGAACAGATCACCACCGGCAAGCAACCGGACGCGCTGCGCGAACTCGACCCCCTACGCCGCACCGGTCGCTGAGTCTCTGTGGCACAGCGTTTTCGACCCTTTGACCTCGGCCCACACGGGCCCGCGAGTCGTCAGGGGCGGAGCTTCTCCTTCGCCCGCCCCTGACGGCAATCCCCCGAACCGGAAGGAACCCGCATGATCGAGAAGCACACCGTCTGGCTGTCGCCGCAGGCCCATGAGCACCTGCAGCACGAACTGGCCACACTGCGCCGGCTCACCACCAGCACGAACGGAGACGAGGACACCGACGAGAACGCGGCCGCCGTCCAGGCCGCCCGGCGAAGCCGCATCCAGCAGATCCACGACCTGCTGATGAACGCAGTCGTCGGCGAGGATCCGCCCAACGACGGCATCGCCGAACCCGGCATGGTGGTGACCGTCCGCTACGACGACACCGGTGAAACCGACACGTTCCTGCTCGGTGTGCGCGGTGCCGAATACGGCGAGCTCGACGTCTATTCCGTGCAGTCACCGCTCGGCGCCGCGATCGCCGGGGCCCGCCCGGGACACCAGTGCAGCTACACCACGCCCAACGGGAAGACCATGATCGTCACGATGCTCAGGGCCGTCCCCCACGGCATCCACACCCTCACCGGCTGATCTCTGCGCCGGCCCTTGTCGGTCGGCGACAATCGACGACGACGATGTTGTCCGCTTGGCGCAGGCAGCCGGGCGGCTGTGTCGACGACAATGGAATGTGTGGCCAGCAGGTTTCGGCCACCCACTTTCCGCGACTGCGCCACGCCATACGCGACAGGCCGTGCGACGCGGATCAGTTCGCACAGTCGCGCGCTGAGCACAGTCGCGATGACCAACGAACACACGAGGAGCCGAAAACCCATGTATGCCAACGCTGACATCTGGATCGAGCGATGGGAGGCCGAAGGCGGCGCGCTGTCGTAGCGCACCCACGGCCCAGACGAACGAAAGAACCCGTAGTGAGGAGCGAGAAGTGAAGAGACCAGGCAGACTCTGGACGAGTCTGGCGGCGCTGGTGGTAGGCATCGGCGCCGTCATCGGAGCGTTCGCGTTCTCGTCGACTCAAGTGGGGCAGGGCCTCACGCTCGGACTGGGTGCGTTCATCGTCTTCTTCGCCTCGATGTCACTCCTCGCCCGAGACCCCGTCCCGGGACACTGGGGAGTCCTGGTCGCGGGTCTGACATTGGCCGTCTTGCCGTGGCTCGGCGCGGGCTTCGTCCCCGACCGCGGCGCCGCGTGGACCGCCGGGGTGGCCGGCGTGCTGGCCCTGATCTGCGGCGGCATCGGCTGGGTGACCGGCGACCCGCCGACCAAGCTCGGCGTCAACGAGTACGGCAGCCGCGAGGTGCGGCCCGGCGTGATCGCGAAGTGGCTCAGTGGTGCTGCCCTGGCGCTGGGCGCCGTCGCGGTGGTGCTGGCCGCCACGTTCGTCCGCACATCGTCGGCAGCGACCGTCGTCATCGCCGGCGCAGGCGTCCTCATCGCGGTGACGGCGCTGTGGTCGCTGCTCGCCGCCGATCCCACCCGCGACTATTTCAAGCTGTCCGTCGTCGGACTGGCGCTGTTCATGGCGCCGTGGGTGGTCGGCTTCACCGCCGGAGTGGGCGCATGGACGGCGTGGTCGCTCGGCTTCGCCGCGACGGCGCTCGGAGTGGCCGGATACCTGCGCGGCGAGCACCTCGACGCGGCCACGGTGGTCCGCGACGATGCCCGCACCCGCTACCGCGAACGCGTCCACGCGGCGGCCCGGTGATCAGTGTCGCCCGGGCGGCCGCGGCGCGTGCAGATCGAACCGGACGCCGACCATGCGGACGGTGAAGCAGACCGCCGCCGCGGCGAGTGCCGCCACCGTGCCGCGGTACCCGAGGCCGTAGGCCGCCGCCGCGCAGCCCGCCCCCAGCAGCGCTGGAATGGCGTACAGCTCGCTGCGCAGCACGACCGGTACCCGGCCGATCATCACGTCCCTGATCGTTCCGCCGCCCACGGCGGTGATCGTGCCGACGATCATCGCCTGTGGCACACCGAATCCCATGTCGAGCGCCTTCACCGCGCCCAGCACCGCGAACACGCTCAGCCCGACCGCGTCCAGGACGGTGATCACAGTGGCCAGCCGCTCGAGCACGTGGCTCAACGCGAAGGCCGTCAGGCCGCCGGCCGCCGCAAGCGCCAGGTAACGCCAGTCGACGAAGGTGGCAGGCGGCAGGTCGTCGAGCAGCACGTCGCGGATCGTGCCGCCGCCCAGACCGGTGAACATGCCGAGGGTGATCACCCCGAAGATGTCGAGGCGTTCGGCGCGTATCGCGGTCAGCGCGCCGTTGAGCGCGAAGGCGAACGTGCCGGCCAGGTCGAGCACCAGTAGTAGCGGTACATCGGCCGGCATGGCGCCAGGTATACCGCGCGCGGGTGTTACTTGGCGACGACTCCGCGCAGACCGTCGGCACCGAACAACTGCTCGAGCATGCCGGACATGTCCGGTCCGCGACGCAGGCCGTGGCCGCCGTCGACGTTGATCACCTGCCCGGTGATCCACTCCGCGGCGTCGCTGAGCAGGAACACACAGAGGTTCGCGATGTCGGTGACCTCGCCGAAGCGGGGCAGCGGAGTGCAGGCACGGTAGTCCGCCGACACCTCCGGGGACTCCAGGATCGGGCCAACCAGGTCGGTCTGGATCAGGCCGGGACGGATGCCGTTCACGCGCACCCATGACGGGCCGAGCTCGTCGGCGGCCAACATCATGATGTGGTCGAGCGCCGCCTTGCTCGGACCGTAGGCGCCGAACCAGCGGTGGACGTTGCTCGACGCGATCGACGAGATCCCGACGAACGATCCGCCGCCGCCGCGGACCAGCTCGCGCGCGGCGTGCTTGAGCACGTACATCGTGCCGTTGACGTTGAGGTCCACCGTGCGCCGCCAGGCGTCGGAGTCGATCTGCGTGATCGGACCGATGGTCTCCGAACCGCCCGCGCTGTGCACCACGCCGTGCAGGCGCCCGTGCCAGGCGGTGGCCGCGTCGACGAGGCGGGCCGCCTCGTCCTCGTTGGTGATGTCGGTCGGTTCGTAACGCACCGAGTCATGACCGCCGAGCTCTTCGGCGACGGCAGCCAGCCGGTCGGCGTTGCGGCCGCCCAGCATCACCCTGCCACCGGCCGCCACCACCGCGGCCGCCACGCCCTTGCCGATGCCGCTGCCACCACCGGTGACCACGTACGTCCGATCCGCCAACGACAGCTGCACCGCGACCCCTTAAGCCAGGTTTACTAGAACAGGTTCTAGTTATACGTCACGGCTGATCGCGCCGGGCCGGCTTCGGTGCGCCGAGCGTCCGCCAGTCCGGGACATCGGGCGGCAGGGCGAGCGGCAATCGGTTCTCGTTGTGCGCGGCCCAGTGCGCGTGGCCGAGTTCGTGGATGTGAAAACCGTGCCGAAGCGCCTCGGTGAACCCCATCGCGTCGCTGGCCGCGTTCACCGAATCCTTGATCAGCAGCGCCGCCATCGTGGGCCGTTCGGCGATCCGGCGGGCGAACTCGAGTGTCTTGTCCGTGAGCTCCTCGACCGGGAAGATCTTGGACACCATGCCCAGCCGGTAGGCGTCCTCGGCGTCGATCGAATCACCGGTCAGCAGCAGCTCTTTGGCCTTGCGGGGACCGAACTCCCAAGGGTGTGCGTAGTATTCGACGCCCGGCATCCCGAGCCGGACGCCCACCACATCGCTGAACTTCGCGTCGTCCGCGGCGACGATGAGGTCGCACGCCCAGATCAGCATCAGCGCGGCGGAGATGGCGTTGCCCTGAACCTGCGCGATCGTGATCTTGCGCAGATCGCGCCAGCGCTTGGTGTTCTCGAAGTAGAAGTGCCACTCCTGCAGGTACAGCTTCTCCATCGAGGCGGACCGCGTCGCGCCATGTGAGCGGAATGTCGGATGCTGGTCGGGCCCGGGCTTGCGCTCGGCCAGGGCCGCCTCCGAACCCAGGTCGTGTCCCGCCGAGAAGTTCTTCCCGCGGGCGGCCAGGATCACCACGCGCACCTGGTCGTCGGCCTCCGCGCGGGTGAAGGCCTCGTCCAGCTGCACGAGCAGGGTGCGGGACTGCGCGTTCTGGGATTCCGGCCGATTGAGCCAGATGCGGGCTATCCGGCCCTCGTCGAGAGTTTCGTAAGTCACCTGCTCATCGGCCATGGCAGGCACATTACGGGCACCGCGCGGCCCGCCTTCACGCAGTCGCGGCCATGATCAGCTACACCCTGTAGTAACAGGCGATGAACCGTACGCCCGTGAAGTCGCCTAGAGTTGGGGTATGCCCGCAAAAACTGAAGCCGCCGAGCTCGGCGACGTCGAACCACTGGCCGACAGCACTGCCCGTCAGGCCAGGCAGGTGGTCGCCGCCTACGCCACCGATGCCGACGAATGCCGGGTCTTCCTCTCGATGCTCGGCATTGGACCGTCGAAAATCGAGGCGTAGGTGTCACCGGAGGCCGGCGCACAGTCCGACTCCGGGGACTCCGACTTCGTCGTCGTGGCCAACCGGCTGCCGATCGACATCGAGCGCCACCCGGACGGCACCACGACCTACAAGCGGAGCCCCGGTGGCCTCGTCACGGCGCTGGAGCCGCTGCTGCGTAAGCGGCACGGGGCATGGATCGGCTGGGCGGGCGTCCCCGACAGCGACGAAGACCCGATCGACGACGACGGCCTGCAGCTGTACCCGGTGTCGCTGTCGGCCGACGACGTCGCCAAGTACTACGAGGGCTTCTCCAATGCCACGCTGTGGCCGCTCTACCACGACCTGATCGTCAAGCCGATCTACCATCGCGAATGGTGGGAGCGCTACGTCGAGGTCAACCGGCGGTTCGCCGAGGCCACCGCACGTGCGGCCGCAAAGGGCGCGACGGTGTGGGTGCAGGACTACCAGCTTCAGCTGGTGCCCAAGATGCTGCGGATGCTGCGGCCCGACCTCACCATCGGATTCTTCCTGCACATCCCGTTCCCGCCGGTCGAGTTGTTCATGCAGATGCCGTGGCGCACCGAGATCATCGAGGGTCTGCTGGGCGCTGACCTCGTCGGCTTCCACCTGCCCGGCGGCGCGCAGAACTTCCTGATCCTGGCCCGCAGGCTGGTCGGGGCCAACACCTCACGCGGCAACGTCGGTGTGCGATCCAGATTCGGTGAGGTGCAGGTCGGCTTCCGCACCGTCAAGGTCGGCGCGTTCCCGATCTCCATCGACTCGGCCGAACTCGACACCAAGGCACGGAACCGGGAGATCCGGCAGCGGGCCCGCGCGATCCGTGCCGAGCTCGGGAATCCCCGCAAGATCATGCTGGGTGTCGACCGGCTCGACTACACCAAGGGCATCGACGTCCGCCTGCACGCGCTGTCCGAACTGCTCGACGAGAAACGGGTGGACCGCGACGACACCGTGCTGGTGCAGCTGGCGACCCCGAGCCGGGAACGCGTCGAGAGCTACATCGCGATGCGCGAGGACATCGAGCGTCAGGTCGGCCACATCAACGGCGAGCACGGCGAAGTCGGCCACCCCATCGTGCATTACCTGCACCGGCCGATTCCCCGTGACGAGTTGATCGCGTTCTTCGTCGCCGCAGACGTCATGCTGGTCACGCCGCTGCGCGACGGGATGAATCTGGTGGCCAAGGAGTACGTGGCTTGCCGCAGCGATCTCGGTGGCGCGCTGGTGCTCAGCGAATTCACCGGCGCCGCAGCCGAACTGCGACAGGCATACCTGGCCAACCCGCATCACCTCGAGGGCGTCAAGGACGCGATCGAGGCGGCGCTGAGCCAGGCGCCAGAGGAGGGCAGGCGCCGGATGCGCGCGCTGCGCCGGCAGGTGCTCGCCCACGACGTCGACCGGTGGGCGCGGGCTTTCCTCGACGCGTTGGCCGACACCGAGTCACCGCGCGCCTAGATCGGCGTGATGTAACTGATCAGCCACTTCCCGTCGATTCGTTCGTACTCCACCCGCAGTCGCGCGCCGTCATAGATCGGTTGGTCGCGATTCGACTTTTCGGACACTGTGCGGTTGATGTACACCATCACCGCTGCCGAGTTGCGCTGCGCATTCAGGACTCCGACGCCGACCACGTTGGCTTGGCTCACTACCTCTCGCTCCCGCGCCTGCGGAATGATGTCGGCGTTCGCCCTCTGCTCGAATTCCCTGCGGTAGTCGGGCGTGAGCAGGTTGTAGGAATCGATGAGGTTGCGCTCGACCGTCTTGTAGTCGTAGGTGAATACCGTCGGGATTTGTTGCTGCGCAAGTGGTCCGAGTTCGGCGCGGGCCGACTGCTCTCCACGCGTCTCCACCCGCTGCCAGTAGAGGCCACCACCCACGGCGGCCAGGCTGACGAACGCAACCGCCATCAGCCCGATGATTCCGCTGACGAGCCAGCGCATCAGTTGCCGCCGTTGGGATAGTTGAGGTCGTAGGCCGTCATCCGCCCGTCGTCATCCTCGTGCACGACGATGCGCAGCCGGTACGGCTGCGATGGCCTGTTGTTGCCGTCCATGTCGCTGGCCGTGACCCGAGCCGACACCAACACCGCCGCGTTCTTACTGATGTCGTCGAAGCTTTCCAAAGCAGCACCGTTGATCACCGTCTCCGAACTGCCGCCGGTGTCCCGGAAAATCGCCTTGAGGTTCACCACGTTGTTGTTCTGGCTGAACATGTCGCGCAATGGCCCGCTGGTGCCGTCGTAGAAACGGTCGACACTCTCGTCGATGGTGTCCTGCCTGAAGCTGAACATGTTCACCACGGTCTGTGTCGCCGTGTCGACGAACCGCTGGTTGCGTGCTTGCGTTGCTTCCGTGTGTTGTTTCTGGACGATCAGTACCGCCACTGCAACGCCGAGAACACTCGTCGCGACGAGCCCAGACACCAAAGCAACGACTGCGACCAGCCGTCGGTGCGGCATCCGGCGTGGCGGGGGCGCAGCCTTCCGGAACTTGCGTGCAGACGTTGCACCGGTCGGCTTCGCGGTCTCAACGCGCGCAACGGCGGCCTCGGCGGCTTTACCGTTCGCCGGCCCTGCAGGCCGGGAAGCGCGGCGACGTCGGGCCTGTTCCGGCCGTGCCGAACTAGGCGTCATCAGGTCCGCCTCGGATAGAGCATGAGATCAACCCAATTCTCCTGCGGCCGCATATCAGCGACACCGGCGGCATACACCCCGGTACCGCCGGCCGGATCGACGAAAACTCCGGTGTTCTGGTCGTACGTCCCGTAAGCCGCCCCGCTCGCCTGCGGCACCGGCGCACCCTGCGGAACCGGCGCAGCGGGTGGCGGCGGAGCTGCGGGGGCTTGTGGCAGAGCCGCGGTGTTGTAGGGCCCAGCGAATATCGGCGGCGGTGTTGGAGGACCGTTGATCGCCGGCCCGACCGGCGGCGGTGGCCATGCCTGCGGGTACGGCGCCGGCGGTATCCACGCCGTCAGCGGCGGTGGCGGTGGGCCATCGTTCGGAGGCGGAATGTACGGCCACGGTTGATGTGGCGCCGGCCCCGGGCCGGTTTGGACCCCGGGCGGCACCAAACCCGGCGCGACGGGGTATCCCGGGTCCGGGTCGTTCTCAGGTGGGATGTAGGGGAACTTGTTGGGCGGGAAGATGTTGCGCCCGTCCTCGGGCGTGTCGTCCTCCAGGACGTCCATCGGTGTGCCGATCGGCACCGGCGGACCGCGCCACGGGCTGTTGCCGATCGGGACGTAGCCACGGGGGTCGCGGCACAACTGAATCGTCGGCGCGCGTTTGCCGGGGATCTCCTGACAGGGATAGTTTCTCGCGCCGCGCACAACCATCGGATCGTTCTGCGCGACCTTGCAGTACAAGTCATTGGGTAGCTCGCGCAGCGTGGTGTCGCCTGGTGTGCGAATCTCCGACGGCGGCAAGAATCCGGTGTTGCACGGCGGCGGGTCGTTGATCGAGATCTTGAAGTCCTGCTTGCCACCTTCGTCCGCGGGAAGTTGGCCGCCGATCGTCAGCAGCGATGCCTGCAGGGCAGGAAAGATGACCAGCGCCTGTTCGATCGACCTGTGGTAGATGACGCCGACGCGGCCGAAGTTGGCCAAGTTGGCCGCCAGCACTGGGAACGAGGGCCGAATGCCCGCAAAGGTCTCGCTGGCTTCGGCGGCCGCCCCCGGTGCCTCCGCAAGCAGCGCACGCAGTTGCGGATCGGCGTTGGCCACTTCGGTGGTCAAGCGCGCAAGGCCGTCGGCCGACGACCGGATGTCATCGCCACTGCGAATCTGCGCCTCGAGGAACGGTTCCGCCTGGTCGATCAGCGTCGCGGTCTGCGGCCAACTTGCGTTGGCCTCCTCGATCAGCGACCGTGCCGATTGGATGAGTCGCGCCAGTTCGGGCCCTGAGCCGTTGAACGCGTCGAACGTCTCGCGTAGGAGGTCCTGGATGCGGGTGTTGTCGAGGCTGTTCACCAATCGGTCTGCCTCACCCAGCAACTCGGCGACGTCCTGCGGTATCGCCGTCCGTTCCTTCGGGATGGTTGCACCGTTGTGCAGCAACGCCGGCGAGGGATCGGCGGGCGGAACGAAATCGACGTATTGTTCGCCGATCGCAGACACACTCTTGACGGTGGCGGTCGAGTTCGCCGGAATCTTGACATCGCTGTTGAGTTCCATGCGCGCGGCGACGCCGTCGTCGGTCAACTCCACGGCCTGGACGCGGCCGGCTTGCACGCCGCGATAGGTGACATTGGCGTTCTCGTACAGCCCGCCACCGGCGACGAATTCGGCCGTGACACCGTACACACCGACGCCCAGCCGGGCGGGCACACGGAGGTAGAAGAAGGAGATCGCGCCGACGGTGACCACGGTCACGACGGCGAAGATCATCAGTTGGATTCGCGCGGTTCGGTTGAGCATTACTCGGGCGGCACCTCCTGGCCCGACGCGGTACCGGGCGGGATCTTGAACGGATCGGCGGCCTGCCCGGACAGGTTCGCCATCTCCCCGGTCAAGAACTCCGGCGGGTTGACGACCTCGGCGAGGCGCTTCATGTTCGGGTCGAAGAACGACGTCGTGAAGATGGTCTCGCCGAGCCGGCGGATAGTCAGATCGAAGGTGGAGAAGACGTTGAAGTAGTCACCCCTGGCCACACGATGCAGATTCCTGCCCGGGAACGGGAAGGTCGCCAGGCTGTCCAGGGAGGAGACGAGGTCCGCACGGTTGTCATTGAGCGGCTTGATCACCGCGTACAAGTCGATCAAGTCCTCCGCGAAATCGTCCTTCGTTTCGGCCAGGATGCGTGCTCCGACGGTGGCGAAACTCTGCAGTGCGGCGAACGCGTCAACGATGTTCGTCCGATTGTCGTTGAGCACGCGCAACGCTGCCGGAAGGGTGTCCAGGGTCCGGCCGAGACTGTCCTTGCTGCGGGCGAGGACTCCGGCGAACCGATTCAGGCCTTCGACAGCGGCGATGATGTCCTCGGTCTGCCGGTTCAACGACGCGGTCAGCTCGGCGAGCCGCGGGATCAGGCCCGCGAACTGATCCTCACGGCCCGCCACCCCGTTGTAGACCTCTTGGGTGATGTCCTGCAGCGCACCGAGATTGCCCTTGTTGACGACGACACCCAAGGCGGACAGCACTTCCTCGGTAGTGGGGTAGCGGCCGCCCTGGCTCCACGGGATCTCCGACCCGTCACGTAGCTCGCCCACCGGGGGTTGATCGACCGGAGCCGACAGCTCGATGTGCTGTGAACCCAACAGCGATGTCTGCGCGACCCTGGCCGTCGCGTTGGCCGGCAGCCGGACTTCGCGGTCGAGGGACAGTTGCACCGCAGCATAGAAGCTGCCATCTGACCGCTGCACAGCCTCGACCCCCGACACGCTGCCGACGGTGACGTCGTCGACCATCACGGGCGAGTTCTGCGGCAGAGTGGCAACGTCGGGCAGCTCCACGGCGATGGTGTAGGCGCCCGCGCCGTGACCGGCCGTGCCGGGCATGTTCAGGGAGTTCAGCCCGCCGAACTGGCACCCGGTGAGTAGAACGACGCCGGAGCCGACGGCCACCATGCACCTGCTCACGCGGCCACTGTTGCTTTGCAACGACTTTCGCGTCATCCTCCGCCTCCGTGTTGTTGCGGAGCGATCGGCTGCACCGGCGCGCCGATCTCGGCCGGAAGCGGACCGGGCGCAGCTGGTGCCGGCGCACCCGGAGCCGGACCGGGCGGCGGACCACCGGGCGCTGGACCGGGCGGCAGTACCACCGGACCAAGCGTGTACGGCTGCGCAGGCGGCGGCGGACCAGGAACCGGGTTCGGTGGCAGCAGCAACGACGTGGGATCTCCTCCCTCACCGGCACGGGGCGGGAACCGCCCGTCGCTGGGGATCCACTCGAGGTGCGGGATGTAGGTTTGCGCCTTGGCCTCAGTCGCCGGGGTGTCGTAGATCACCTGGCCCTTGTACGCGCTGATCGTGTTGATCCCGTGCGCCATGAAGGGCGGGTAGTTCACCGCGAGGCGCTTGAGCACCGGAGCCATCCGCTGGCGGCAGATCTCGGATCGCTTGTCATAGTCGGGCATCCCCGCCGCGTCGAAATTGCCGCAGATGAACTGCACCGGATTGGCGAACTCCGGCAGGCCCAGAAGACCATTCGCGGTGCCCTGCGCCGGGTTGTAGATGTTGTAGAAGTTCGCCATCGCGTTCGGCAGGACGTGCAGTATCTGCTCGACGTCGTCGGTCTGCGTTGTCAGGATGCTGGTGAAGTCGGTCAGCCTGTTGACGTTGTCGATCAGCGCCGCGTTGTTCTCGTCGAGGAAGCCGCGGACGTCCGACAGGGCCTGGTTGAGACTGCCCAAGGTGTCGTCCAGCCCCACCGCGCTGTCGGCCAACACCTGAGAGACCGAGGCCAAATGCCCGCTGAACTGCACGATTTGCTCGTTGCTCCTCGACAGCGCGTCGACCAGGATCTGCAGGTTCTTCACCGTGCCGAACAGGTCCATGCGTGAGTCGCCCAGCCGCCCCGCAGTCTGCGACAATTCGCGCACGGCTTGTCGAAACGAGTCGCCGTTTCCGTCGAAGGTATCGGCGGCCTGATTGACGAAGCTGCTCAACGGGCCGTGAACTTCGCCCGCCGACGGTCCGAGCTGCCGACTGAGCCTGGTCAGCTCGGTCTTGACGTCGTCCCACTCGACCGGCACGGCGGTGCGGCCCAGCTCGATGGTGCCGCCATCCTCCATTGCCGGACCCTGACTATAGGTAGGGGTCAGCTGAATGAACCGGGCTGCCACGAGGTTCGGGGCAATGACCACCGCGCGAGCGTCGGCGGGCACTTTGACGTCTTCCTTCACCCTCATGGTGATCTTGACGGCATCGGCCTGCGGCGAGATGGATTCGATCGAGCCGATAGGCACGCCGATGATACGAACCTCGTCGCCCGGATAGACGCCCGCCGCCGAGGTGAAGTATCCGACCACTGTGTACGTGGAGACCCGCGGCCACACCATGGCGACGCCACCGATCAGCGCAACCAGTAGCGCGGCGATGACGCCGTAGCGCAAGAGGCGGCTCACGGCGACTTCGGCCTTATTATCAGCCGCTCGTTGATGAACCCGCGCAGGAGGTCGGCGAGGCTGTCGGGAATCTTGCCCGGTTGGAAATAGAGGTCCAGTAGTGCGGCCGACTGCGTACCGTTCGGTATCGCATTGGGTAGGTTGACCTGAAAGCCTGAACCCGACGCGACCGACTCGCCGAGCGAGGTGGCGTAGCCCGGCAGACGCTTCAGCGCCTGGCTGATGTGTTCACGACGTTCGAGCAGGTTGTCCAACACCAAGTTCAATTTCCTCAGGGCTGGGCCGAATTCGCGGCGGTTGTCGGCGACGAACCCCGAAATCTGCTGTGACACATCGTCGATGCCGGCGATCAGACTGCTCAGCGCAGCCCGTCGCTCATCGAGCGCGGCGAAGAGCTGGTTGCCGTCGGTGATGAGCTGGTTCACCTGACCGGCCCGGTCTGCGAGCACCGCCGTCACCGACCTGGCGCGTGTCAACAGCTGACCCAGCGCTTCGTCGTTGGCGTTGATGCTGCGCGACAACGTGGCCACCCCGTCGAGCGTGCGGCGCAGCTCGGGCGTCGCGTCGCGGAACGAATCGGTCAGCACCTGCAACGCCTGGGTCAACTGGTCCTTGTCGAGCGCACCGGAATTCTGACCGAGGTCCTGCAGCGCCATGTTCAAGGTGTACGGAGCAGTGGTGCGGCTCAGGGGAATTGATGTCACCGACCCGCTACCCTGCGGAACGATCCCCAACGACCTCTCCCCCAGAACGGTTTCGGTCCTGATCGATACGAGAGTCTGATCGCCGAGCCTGACCTTGCGGTCGACGGTGAACGCCACCTTTGCGGCGTTGCCCGCGAGGCCGACGTCGGTCACTTTGCCGACCGTGATGCCGGAGATGTTGACGTCGTTGCCCGGCGAGATACCACCTGCGTCGGCGAAGAAGGCCTCGTAGGTCTTGCCTTGCGGATAGAACGGCAAGCTGGTGTAGCCGAACGCAACGATCACGACACACGCCACGACCGCGATCCCGAGTACACCCGCCCGGATGGTCTTATCCATTGTCTGAACACCTGCCCTTCGACGGGTCCGGCACGCCACCGATCGGCAGGAAGATGTCGCTGCCTGCCGGCCCGTTGAATTTGAGCGTCGTCGCGCAGATGTAGTAGTTGAAGTACGAGCCGTACGCGCCAAGGGAATTGAGCCGCAGATAGTTTTCGGCCAATGGTTCGATGACGCGGTTGACCTCATCCTTTCGATTGTCGAGCTCGGTCGAAAGCGGACGAAGGTTTTCGAGCACGCCCTGCAGCGGCCGTCGCGAATCGACAAGCATGTCGGTCAGATCCGCTGAGGCGGATGCCAGCGGCGGAATGGCCTCTGCGATCGGGTCCCGGCCCTCCGCCAGTCCGCTGACCAGCTGTTGGAGTTCGTCCACGCTCGCATCGAACTCGACGCTCTTCTCGTCGATGGTCCCCAGCACCTCGTTCAGATTCTTGATCGCCTCGGAGATCACCTGATAGCGATCGCCCAGAGTCTGACTGAATGTTCCTGTTTCCGAGAGCAATCGCGACAGCGCACCACCCTCGCCTTGCAGCGATTCGATGACCGCACCACTTATCTGGTTGATCTGCTCGCCGTCGAGACCCTTGACCACCGGGCGTAGGCCACCGAGCAGAGCATCGAGATCCAAGGCCGGCTGGGTCTGGTCGATGGGAACCATCCCACCCGACGGCAACTTCCGAAGCTCGCCCGGACCCGAGGTGATCTCCATATAGCGGTCGCCGACGAGGTTCTCATAGCGGATCGCGGCCCGCGTCGAGGTGTACATCTGATACTTCTTGTCGATGTTGAACGCCACGTCAACGGTGTTGTCGGGGTTCAATTTCACATCGCCGACACTGCCCACCGGAACGCCGGCGATCCGCACGTCGTTGCCGCCCTTCAGCCGCGCGGCGTCGGCGAACGTGGCGTGATAGGTGTTGCTCGAAGCGAACCTGATTTCCCCGAAAACCACCACCAGACCGGCGGAGATGAGCAGCATGACCACCGCGAAAATGCTCACCTTGATCAGATTTCCCCGGCGGCTCATCAGAAGTCGTCTCGTTCTGCGAATGCCCCGTTGAACAAGAACTGGAAGGTACTCGGGGCGTCGACCTGCACCTCGGTGAACGGCTCGTACGGGATTACGGCATTGTCGGTGACCAGGAAAGGCGAACGGTAGAAGGAGCCACCGTATTGCTTGGTGGGGAGGTTGGGCAGGCCGCGGCAGTTCGGACCGCCCGACGCATTCACGATCGGCAGACTCTCCGGATACGTGTAGGACGGCACGCCCAGGACGAAGCTGGAACTGACCATCGCGCCGGGTTTCATGCCGCCGACGACGCTTGCACCCCGCTCGGCCCCCTTCTTGACACCCTGCACTATGCAGCCGAGTACCGGCGAATAGTCCCCCAGCACCGTCAACGGCGCCCGCAGCCGCTGGATCGCTGCGATGTAGTCGTCTGCCGCCGGCTCCAACGTTGCGTATCCCTCGTTCGCCAAGCCGGTTGCCGCCAGCAGCGTCGCGTTGAGGTTCTCCTGCTCATCGACGATCGTGTTGCTGATGGTCGGCACGTTGTCGATCACGGTGACCAGATCGGGACCGGCATCGCCGTAGATGTTGGCGACCGTCGCTGTCTGCGCGAAGTCCGATTCGACAGTGGGCAACTTCGGGTTCAGTTGCTTCAGATACTGATTCAACCCTGCAAGGCTACCGCCGAATTCGTCACCGTGACCGCGCAACCCCTCGGCGATCGCCGATATGGTCGCGTTGAGATTCATCGGGTCGACCTTGTGCAGCACGTCGATCAGGGTCTGGAACAGCGTGTTGGCTTCCAGTTGCACGGCCTGGGCGGCGACGGTGGCGCCGGGACGCAACGGCGCGTCCGACGGTTGCTCCGGCGACATGAAATCTACCGACTTCGCACCGAACACGGTGGTGCTGGCGATTCGTACCGGGGCGTTCGACGGGACGAAACGCAACTGGTCCTTGCTGATCGCCAGCGTCAACTTCGCCTGGTCACCCGTATAGGCGATGTCTTCGACCTTGCCGATCTGGATACCGCGGTACTTGACCTTTGCTTCCTTGTCCATCACCAATCCGGCCCGCGGTGACATCACCGTCACGGTCTCGGTCGGGCTGAACGCCGCGGTATACGACAGATAAGTCAACACCGTGAACGCCACGATGATCGTCGCCAGCACTGCGGCGGCGATCCTGATCGCGGTGGTCCTCGACACGATGTCTGGCCTCCCCTTCTACCCCGAGAGGTTGAAATTACCGGACGCGCCGTACACGGCGAGTGCAATGAACAAGGTGATGACGACCACGACAATTAGCGACGTCCGTACCGCTTGACCCACCGCGACGCCTACGCCGACGGGTCCGCCGGAGGCGTTGTATCCGTAGTAGGTGTGCACCAGCATCACCGCGACCGCCATCACGATGGCCTGGGCGAAAGACCACAGCAGGTCCGTCGGTATCAGGAACGTGTTGAAGTAGTGGTCGTAGAGACCGCCGGATTGTCCGTTGACGTAGACGGTGATCGTGCGGGCGGAGAAGAACGCAGCCAAGGTCGCCAGCGAGTACAACGGAACGATCGCGACCAACCCGGCGATGATGCGGGTGGACACCAGGTAGGAGAGTGAATGTATGGCCATCGCCTCGGTGGCATCGATCTCCTCGGCGATGCGCATCGCGCCCAGTTGGGCGGTGGTGCCGGCGCCGATGGTGGCGGCGAGCGCAATGCCGGCGATGATCGGCGCAACGATGCGCACGTTGAGAAAC
Source organism: Mycolicibacterium arseniciresistens (assembly GCF_030519285.1). NCBI lineage: Bacteria > Bacillati > Actinomycetota > Actinomycetes > Mycobacteriales > Mycobacteriaceae > Mycobacterium > Mycolicibacterium arseniciresistens. Next base: position 38,084 of record NZ_JAUMSQ010000003.1, on the reverse strand, counting down.
GCGGAGAGGAACCCGGTCAGCGCCTCGATGCCGATGTTGCCGAGCGACTCGTAACCCTGGACCGCGATGACGCCGCCCGACGCCAGGGTCAGAAACGCCGCGACGCCGACCGTGCCGCCGATGAGCAGCAGCGCACCGGAGCCCAGCGTCATCTCGGCGATCAGCCGGAGTGTTTCCTTGCGGTAGTGCACCAGCGCGTGCGGGATGTATCGGATCGACTCGGCGTAGAACAATGCCTGCTCGCCGAACGTGTCGACAGCCCGAGGCAGCCATCGGAACGCACGCCGGATTCGCAGCGACGCGTCGTAACTTCCGAGCTGACTCATTGGGTGATCCGAACGCCGATCGCCGTCATCAGCACATTGATCACGAAGAGGCAGATGAAGGCATAGATGACGGTCTCGTTGACAGCTTCTCCGACACCCTTGGGTCCGCCCTTGACGGTGAGGCCTCGGTAGCACCCGACCAATCCGGCCATGACGCCGAACAAAAGGGCCTTGACTTCTGAGATCACCAACTCGGGCAACCCGGTCAGGATGGTCAGGCCGCTGATGAACGCTCCCGGATTCACGCCCTGCAGGAGCACGGAGAACACGTAGCCGCCGCTCAGGCCGATCGCAATCACCAGACCGTTGAGCAACATGGCCACGACCGTCGACGCCAGCACCCGCGGCACGACGAGTCGTTGGATGGGATCGATGCCGAGCACCCGCATCGCGTCGATCTCCTCGCGAATGGTGCGAGCGCCCAGATCGGCGCAGATCGCAGTCGCCCCCGCGCCGGCGACGACGAGCACGGTCGAGATCGGACCCAGCTGGGTGACGGTGCCGAACGCGGTTCCGGAGCCCGACAGATCCGCGGCGCCGAGTTCGCGCAGCAGAATGTTGAGGGTGAACGCGACCAGCACCGTGAACGGAATCGAGATCAGCACCGTCGGAATGAGCGAAACCCTGGCGATCATCCAGGTCTGGTCGAGGAACTCCTGAAACTGGAACGGCCGACGGAACGTGGCTCGGAGAGTTTCGACGGACATCTGCATGAAACCGCCCACAGCCCGAGCCGGGACCGCGAGCTGTTCGAACAACCTCGGCTCCGTTCTCAGGGCGGGGGGAGTTGTCGGGATTCTCGCCGTGGCGAAAAACCCCGGACCGCTTGTGACGGCGGCCATTCCACCCCGGGTTTAAGCACTGCTCTTAGTGAGCCGGCTCATAGTAACTAGAACAAGTTCGCAGTGTCAAAGAACCGCAAAACCGGTCCATTTCGTTATATCCACGCTGGTCAGCGCCAGTGTGACACAGATCATTCTGAAACGTGTTCTAGCCTCATCGGCCGGCTGACAACCGAGACTGTCAGTCTCGTGACTCCATCAGCGCGGTGGCGGAGAAGCCGCGCTCGGGATCCCGGTCAGCAAAGTATTCGCGCAGTGTCGAACTCAGCTCCGAGGGGTCCCACGCGTCGGCGTCGGCGGTGAACTGATGCTCCGCGACCGGCGCCGCCACCAACGTGACAGTCGGACCATAGACGATGAAGAGCTGTCCGTTGACCCCTCCCGAGGCGGGTGACGCCAGAAACCGGACCAGGTTCACGACGTGGTCGGTCGACAGCGGGTCGACCTGCCCCGTCGGCAGCTCCGGGGCGTCGCCGAAGACCCCGGCGGTCATCGCGGTGCGGGCCCGCGGCGCGATGGCGTTCGCCCGCACGCCGAAGCGCTCGAGTGCGCGCGCCGCCGACAACGTCAGCGCGGTGATGCCGGCCTTGGCGGCGCCGTAATTCGGCTGGCCGACCGGACCGGACAGGCCGGCCTCCGACGACGTGTTGATGATGCGTCCGTAGACGGTCCCGTCCCCGGCCTTCGCCTTGGACCGCCAGTAGGTGGCCGCATTGCGGGTGAGCAGGAAGTGCCCCCGCAGGTGCACGGCGATGACGGCGTCCCACTCCTCGTCGGACATGTTGAACAGGATCCGGTCGCGGGTGATGCCGGCGTTGTTGACGACGATGCCGAGCCCGCCGAGGCCGTCCGCCGTCTCCACCAGTTCGTCGGCGGTGGCGCGCTCACTGATGTCGCCGGCCACCGCGACCCCCTTGGCGCCTGCGGCGGCGATCTCGTCGAGCACGTCGGACTTGTCGAGCGCCGCGGCGATGTCGTTCACGACGACCGACGCGCCGGCCTGCGCGAGCCCTATCGCCTCGGCGCGGCCCAGCCCGGCGGCCGCGCCGGTCACGACGGCGACCCGTCCGGACAGATCGGTCACGTCTGAATCAGTCAATTTATGAATACCTCTAGTCTTTCCGGATCAGGGCGGCACGGGGGCATTCGGCGACGGACTGCTCGGCGACGTCCTCCTGGTCGGCGGGCACCGGATCCTGCTTGACGACGGCATAGTCCTCGTCGTCGAGATCGAACAGATCCGGGGCAATCCCCACGCAGACCGCATTGCCCTCGCAACGGTCCCGGTCGACTTCCACTCGCATGACAACCTCCTCGCAACCGCTGTTCGGACGGCCCGCCCGTGACGAAGGGTCAGAATACGACCCCGGCTTCAGGCGCGTGTGCAACACCGGCCTGGACCCCAAGACTAGAACGTGTTACAACCAGGTGGATACCAGGGTGCCCACGGCAGGGTGCCGACAAGTGAGGATTCACCGCCATGCGGATCGGCTACAGCCCCGAACAGGAGGAGTTGCGCCGCGAACTGCGCGCCTACTTCGCCAAGCTCATGACGCCCGACCGGGCAGAGGCACTCGCCTCCAACGACGGCGAGATGGGGCGCGGCAACGTCTACCGCGAGACCGTCGCGCAGATGGGCAGGGACGGCTGGCTGACGCTGAACTGGCCGACCGAGTACGGCGGCCAGGGCCGCCCGCCCATCGACGCGCTGATCTTCACCGACGAGGCGGCGATCGCCAACGTCCCGGTCCCGTTCCTCACGATCAACAGCGTCGCGCCGACCATCATGGCGTTCGGCACCGAGGAGCAGAAGAAGTTCTTCCTGCCCCGCATCGCCGCCGGGGAACTGCACTTCTCGATCGGCTACTCCGAACCCGGCGCGGGCACCGACCTCGCCTCGCTGCGCACCACCGCGGTGCGCGACGGCGATGACTACGTGATCAACGGCCAGAAGATGTGGACCAGCCTGATCGCCTACGCCGACTACGTCTGGCTGGCGGTGCGGACCAATCCGGAGGCCAAGAAGCACCGCGGCATCTCGATGCTCATCGTGCCCACCACGGCCGACGGCTTCTCCTGGACGCCGGTGCACACGATGTCGGGCGTCGACACCAGTGCCACCTACTACCAGGACGTCCGGGTTCCCGCGACCAGTCTGGTCGGCGAGGAGAACGCAGGCTGGAAGCTGGTGACCAACCAGCTGAACCACGAACGCGTCGCCCTCGTCTCGGCCCAGCCGATCTATGTGGCGCTCAACGCGGTCCGCGACTGGGCGCAGCACACCAAGGACGCGCACGGCAACCGCCTGATCGACTCGGAGTGGGTGCAGCTCAACCTGGCCCGGGTGCACGCCAAGGCCGAGGTGCTCAAGCTGGTCAACTGGGAACTCGCTTCCGCCGGCGGCGCCGGTCCCTCGCCCGCCGACGCCTCGGCGGCCAAGGTGTACGGCACCGAGCTGGCGACCGAGGCCTACCGGCTGCTGATGGAGGTGCTCGGCACCTCGGCGACGCTGCGGGCCGACTCCCCCGGCGCACTGCTGCGGGGGCGCATCGAGCGGATGCACCGCTCGGCGCTCATCCTGACCTTCGGCGGCGGCACGAACGAGATCCAGCGCGACATCATCGGCATGGTCGCCCTCGGCCTGCCCCGGGTCAACCGGTAGGAAAGGGCCTCGAAATGGATTTCACGACAACCGAAGCCGCCGACGACCTCGGCGGCCTGGTCCGCACCATCACCGAGTCGGTGGTCACCCCCGAGCACCAGCGCGAGCTCGACAAGCAGGAGCACCGCTTCGACCGGGAACTGTGGCAGAAGCTGATCGACGCCGACGTGCTGAGCACCACCGCCCCCGAGTCGCTGGGCGGCGGCGGGTACGGGGTGCTCGAGGAGGTGGCGGTGCTGGTGGCGCTGGGCCGCCAGCTGGCCGCGGTGCCGTACCTCGAATCGGTGGTACTGGCCGCCGGTGCGCTCGCCGCGTTCGGAACCGAGGCGCTGCAACAGGAGTGGGCGGCGCCCGCGGTCACCGGCGGCAAGGTGCTCACGATCGCCCTGGACGGCGAGATGGGCGAAGGTCCGGTCCGTGCGACGGCGAGCGGCGGGAACCACACCCTGACCGGCACCCGCACCCAGGTCCCCTACGGGCCGGTGGCCGACGCGTTCCTGGTGCCGGCCGAAACGGACTCCGGCACCACGGTCTTCCTGGTGAGCAAGGACGACCCGGGGGTCTCGGTGCGCGCGCTGGAGACCACCGGTCTGGGCAGCGTCGGATACCTGGAGTTGCAGGGCGTCGAGGTCGGCGGCGACCGCGGACTCGGCGACGCGGTGTCGTGGCTCACCGCGAGGTCCATGCTCGGCCGAAGTGCCTTCCAGCTCGGCGTGCTGGAGCGCGCGCTCGAGCTGACCGCCGAATACGCCAGGGAGCGCGAGCAGTTCGACCGGCCGATCGGCAGCTTCCAGGCGGTGTCGTCGCGCCTCGCCGACGGCTACATCGACATCAAGGGTCTCCGGCTCACCCTGACCCAGGCGGCCTGGCGGCTGTCGGAGGACCTTGCGTCCGACATCGACGTCGCCAGTGCGGCATTCTGGGCGGCCGAGGCCGGCCACCGGGTCGCCCACACGACGGTGCACGTGCACGGCGGCGTCGGCATCGACATGGACCACCCGGTGCACCGGTACTTCCTGGCCGCCAAGCAGACCGAGTTCGCGGTCGGCGGCGCCACCGGTGCGCTGCTGCGCATCGGCCGCGAGCTGGCCGACACCCCGGTCTGACCGTGGACGGCGGGCCGACCGTCGGTCGACTGCTGGAACCGTTGGCCGAGGTCGACGACCGTGGTGTGTACGCCGACGACTCGTTCGTCAGTTGGCGGCAACACCTGGCCGACGGCGCGGCACTCGGTGCGGCGCTGCGGGCGCGGCTGGACCCGGACCGCCCGCCGCACATCGGTGTGCTGCTGGGTAATACGCCGTTCTTCTCCACGGTGCTCGTCGCCGCGGCCATGACGGGGCTGGTGCCGGTGGGGCTCAACCCCACTCGCCGCGGCGCCGCGCTCGCCCGCGACATCGACCGGGCCGACTGCCAGCTGGTGCTCGCCGACGACGCGGGTCCGGTGCCCGACGGGGTGGAGTTCGTCGACGTCGGGTCGACGGCGTGGGCCGACGAGCTGGCCGCGCAGCACGGCACCCCGGTGCGGTTCGCCGACGTCGCGTCCGACGACCTGTACATGCTGATCTTCACCTCCGGCACCAGCGGCGAACCCAAGGCGGTACGCGTCACCCACGAGAAGGTGGCGTTCCCCGGCCGGATGCTCGCCGACCGGTTCGGCCTCGGTCCGGCGGACACGTTCTACCTGTCGATGCCGCTGTTCCACTCCAACGCGATCATGGCCGGCTGGGCGGTGGCCGCGGCCGCCGGCGGGTCGATCGCGCTGCGGCGCAGGTTCTCCGCCTCGGCGTTCATGTCCGACGTCCGCCGCTTCGGCGCCACCTACGCCAACTACGTCGGTAAACCGCTGTCCTACATCCTCGCCACGCCCGAGCGCGACGACGACGCCGACAATCCGCTGAAGTTCCTGTACGGCAACGAGGGTGCGCCGCGCGACCTGGACCGCTTCGCGCGGCGGTTCGGCGTGGTGGTGGTCGACGGCTTCGGGTCCACCGAGGGCGGGGTGTCGATCGCGCGCACGCCGGACACCCCGGACGGCGCCCTCGGGCCGCTGACCGACGAGGTGGCCGTCGTCGACGTCGAGACCGGCGAACCATGTCCACCCGGCAAGATCGGCGAACTGGTCAATCCCCGCGGGCGCGGCCAGTTCCGCGGCTACTACAACGACCCCGACGCCGAGGCCGTACGGATGGCGGGCGGCATGTATCACAGCGGTGATCTCGCCTACTGCGACGAGAACGGTTTCGTGTACTTCGCCGGCCGGCTCGGCGACTGGATGCGCGTCGACGGCGAGAACCTGGGCACCGCGCCGATCGAGCGGATCCTGGCGCGCCATCCCGACGTCGCCCACGTGGCCGTCTATCCCATTCCCGACCCGGCCGTCGGCGACCAGGTGATGGCCGCGCTGGTGCTGGGTCCCGGTGCCGGCCTCGATGCCTCGCGACTGCGCGAATTCCTTTCGGCGCAGGACGATCTGGGCCCCAAGCAGTGGCCGTCGTTCGTCCGCATCACCGCCGAACTGCCCCGCACCGAGACGTTCAAGGTGCTCAAGCGGCAGTTGTCCGCCGAAGGCACCGGCTGCGCCGACCCGGTGTGGGAGATCAGCCGGCCGGCGCGCTGACCCGGCACGGCACCCCGTTCACCACATGGGTGTTGCTCGGGACGTCGATCACGTCGACCGGGTTCAGCAGATTCGAGTTGACACCCGGATGGGCGTTGGCGACCTCGAGCCGGGTGCCGGGCCTGCCGTGGCCCCACCCGTGCGGCAGGGACACCACGCCGGGCATCATCTCGTCCGACGTCTCGACCGGTATCTCGAGTGAACCCGCGCTCGTCGTGACCACGGCGAGGTCCCCGTTCGCGACGCCTGCCGAACGGGCGTCGTCGGGATGGATCAGCAGCGTGCAGCGGTCGCGCCCGCGCATCAGGGCCGGGACGTTGTGCAGCCACGAGTTGTTGGACCTCAGGTGACGCCGGCTGGTCAGGACCAGATCCGCGCTCGTGCGGTCGATCCGGTCGAGCAGGCGCGGGATGTCGTCGGTGATCCACGGGTGGATCAACTCGATCCGGCCCGACGGTGTGGTGACGGCCTCGTCGAGGCGCCCGCCGTCCAGTTCGGCCAGCCGTAGTCCGTCGGGGTGGGCGCGCACTGCGTCCAACGTCAGCCCGCCGGGCCGCAGGCCCAGCTGATCTCCCCACGGCCCCAGACGGATTCCGAGGTCCGCGAGCCTCGCCGGTCCGACGCCGGACAGCGCCGCGAACGCCTCACCCGGGTCGCGTCCCGTCAGCGGTGTTCCCGGCTGGTCGCACATCGCCGACAGCAGCCCGGTGGTGTACATGTCGTCCATCGCCGCCACGTCGACCTCCGGAACCGGAACGCCGAGCGCCGCAGCGCCCAGCCGCAGCAGGATCTCCCATTCCGCCGGGCGGCCCGGGTCGGGCGGGAACACCGGCTCCGACCACTTGAGGCACGAAGCGACGGCGTACATCCAGTACAGGTCGTCGCTGTGCGCGCGTTCGAGCGGCGACAGCCCGGGCAGGATGACGTGCGCGTGCCGGGTGGTCTCGTTGAGCCAGTTGTCGACCGCGATCATCGCGTCGAGCTTCGGCAGCGCCATGTCGAGCCGACGTGCGCCGGGCGCCGAGATCACCGGATTGCCCGCCACCGTGATCAGCGCGCGGATGCGGCCGTCCCCCGGGGTGTCGATCTCCTCGGCGAGGCAACTGAGCGGGAACTGCCCGAGGACTTCCGGAGCGCCGCGGACCCGGCTGCGGAAGCGGCCGAATTCCCACCGCTCACCTGTCTGATCGGGCGGCCTCATGAACATCGGCGAGAACACCGCCGGTTTGGCGAACACCGCCCCGCCGCGCCGGTCGACGGCCCCGAGCGCCACGTTGACGGCGAACACCAGCCAGGTGGTCAGCGTGCCGAACTCCTGTGTGCAGGTGCCGATCCGGCTGTACAACACGGGCGACTGCGCCGCGGCGAGGCCGGCGGCGATGCGCCGGATGGTGGCTGCCTCGATGCCGGTGGCCGCGCTGACCCGCTCCGCGGTGAAGGGATCGGCGAGCGCGATCGCCTCGTCGAGCCCGTCCACCTTGCCCTCCAGATGCGCGGGCCGCCGGATGTTGCCGTCGGCGGCCAGGATTCGCAGAATGGCGAACAGCAGCAGTGCGTCGGTGCCGGGGCGGATAGGCACCCACTCGGTGGCGCGGTCGGCCGTGGGGGTGCGGCGCGGATCGACGACGACCACGGCGCCGCCGCGGCGACGGATGTCGGCGAGGTGTCCCATCACGTCGGGCGCGGACAGCATCGAGCCCTGGGAGGCAGCGGGGTTCGCGCCGAGGATGACGAGGTGGTCGGTGCGCTCGAGGTCGGGGATCGGCGCGTTCCACATCCCGCCGAACAGCAGCGTGCCCACCACGTTGAGCGGCCACTGGTCGACGGTTCCCGGCGAGTAGTACGCGGGCATGCCCGCCGCTCCGGCCATGCCGACCAACGCGCCGATGTAGGAGGCGAGATCGAGGTTGTGCGCCACGGGATTTCCGACGTAGACGCTCAGCGCCTTGGCGCCGTCCTCCTCCAGCACCGGCCGCAGCCGCCGCTCGGCCTCGGCGAACGCCTCGTCCCATCCGACCGTGCGGTGCACACCGTCGCTGCCCTTGACCATCGGCATCCGCAACCGGTCGGGGTCCTCGTGCAATTGCCCCAGTGTGGTGCCCTTCGGGCAGAGGTGGCCGCGCGACCACACGTCGTCGCCGTTGCCGCGGATGCTCAGCACCCGGTCGTCGCGCACCAGGACCCGCAGCCCGCACATCGCCTCGCAGAGCGGGCACGTCACGCGGTGGTCGGACACCTCGCTGGACATGTGTCCAGGTTATGGGTTCGGGCCCCGTCCCGCGGTGGGTTGGCCGAAGCGCGGCGGCGGTAACGTCGACGAGGTGGGCTACCGCGAATTCCCGCCGCCGCGCCGGCTTCGCGATCTGATCGAGTGCGGATGGACACGCGACGGGTCCGCCGAGCCGGGTCGGGTACTACCCGACGGATGCATGGATCTCATCCGGATGGACGGCCGCGTGGTCGTCGCCGGACCCGACACAGGCGCACACCACAGCGGACCGCACCGGGAGACGGTGCGCGGACTGCGGTTCCGACCCGGCGTGCTGCCCCGGCTGTTGGATGTCCCGGCGTCCGAGCTCCGCGATGAGCGGGTGCCGGTGGCCGACCTGCGACCCGATGTCGCCGACCGGCCGCTGCTGGTGATGACCGACGCACTGGCCGCCGGCGAACCGGCCACCGAGACGGCGCCGTGGTCGCTGCCGGTGCTGCGCCACGTCACCGCACGCCTGGCCGACGGTGCGGCGGTGTCGGCGGTGGCCGCCGAGGTGGGCTGGTCCGCACGAACCCTGCAGCGGCACTGCGCGGCGGTGTACGGCTACGGCCCGGCGGCGCTGCGGCGGGTGCTGCGGTTCCGTCGTGCGGTGCGTCTGCTCGGCGACGGACTCGCCGCAGCCGAGGTCGCCGCGCGCGCCGGTTACGCCGATCAGCCGCACCTGCACCGCGAGGTCCGCACGCTGGCAGGCGTCGGGATCGCTCAGCTGGGCAGCGGCGCGAACAGGTCCACCGATGTGCCGTCGGGGTCCGTCACGGTGGCATAGCGCTGCCCCCACGGCGCGTCGAACGGCTCGAGAGCGCCGGAATGACCCGCCGTGGTGAGCCTTTCGTATAGCGCATCGACCTGGTCGGGCGAGCCGACCCGGAATGCCAGCGCCACCCGGCCCGCCGCGACGGGCGGGGTCCACCCCGGGTGCATCCCGGCGATGGTCTCCTCGGTGTCGAAGGCGAGCAGATTGCCGCCGGGCAGTTCGGCCTCGACGTGCGGGGCGCCTTCGGGTTCCGGAACGGCCAAACCCAGCAGGCGGTAGAACTCCAGCGTCCGCCGCAGGTCCTTCGCGACGATCTCGATCGTGGTTCCGGTGAGCGCGATATCCATACCGTTCACGTTAGGGACACCGGCGCGAACCGTCGTGAACAAATCGGACAGCCCAGGCAACCCGGGTGAGCTACGCTTCGCTCGCACTCGACAAGTTTGCGGTGTTGTCGCGGTGTTCCGCGTTTCCACTCCATGGAGGTCGATTGATGAAAACCAGCGGCATAACTGGAGCGGTGGCCGCGGCCGCCGTCCTCGGGCTCGCCCTGTCCGGCTGCGGCTCGGACACCGAGCCCGCCGCCTCGAGCACCAGCAGCGCCACCAGCAGCGAGAGCCCCTCCAGCACAACCTCTTCGGCAGCGGCCGCGCCCGACAAGCTGCGCATCGCGCCGCGCGACGAGGACGCCGCCGGCGCCAACCCGACCATCGCCAGCTACATCGCCGAGAACGGCATCAAGGAGACGCCGGTCAAGATGGGCGACCCCGGCGCACCCGTCATCGACCTCCCGATCCCCGAGGGATGGGTGACCGCCGGCGATCAGACGCCCGAGTGGGCCTATGGCGCGATCGCCTACACCGGTCCGGAATCCGAGCAGTACCAGCCGTCGATCGTGGCGTTGGTGTCCAGGCTCGAGGGCAATGTCGACCCGCAGGCCATCATCGATCTCGCGTCGGGCGAGCTGAAGAACCTGTCCGGCTGGTCGGCGATGAACGAGGGCGAAACGAGCACTCTCGGCGAGTATCCCGCGTTCCAGCTGGGCGGGACGTGGGTGCAGGACGGCGTGACCAAGCTGGTCGCCCAGAAGACCGTCGTGATCCCGGGTCCCGACGCGGTGTACGTGCTGCAACTCAACGCGGACTCGCTCGAGGATCAGGGCATGGTGCTGGCCCCGGCGACAATGGACATCGACGAGAAGACCACGATCACCTTCTGAGCAGGCCGGTCAGCTCCCGCGGATCCCGTCGAGCCGCCTGCTGGCCTCCTCGAAACCCGTCACCAGTTCGGCGATGATGTCGGCGACGGGCCGGATCTCGTTCATCCGTCCGACGATCTGGCCCACCGGCATCGACACGGTCGCGGGGTTGTCCGACTCGTTCATCCGCTGATGCGCCTCGCTGACGAGGATGTTCTGCAACGGCATCGGCAGCGGCTCCGGCGCGTCGGGCGCATCCCAGGCGTCGGTCCACTTCGTCTTGAGAAGCCGGGCAGGCTTGCCGGTGTAGATGCGGCGCCGGACGGTGTCGGCCGACGTCGCGGTGAGCATCGCCTCCTGGATCACCGAGACGCCGGACTCGCGGCGCACGCCGAGGTCGTACTCGGCCGAGGTCAGGAACGCCGAGCCCATCCAGACACCCTGGGCGCCGAGCGCGAGCGCCGCGGCCACCTGCCGGCCGGTGCCGATGCCACCGGCGGCCAGCACGGGGGCCTTGCCGCCGAGCGCATCGACGATCTCCGGCCACAGCACCATCGAACCGATCTCACCGGTGTGACCGCCGGCCTCGTGCCCCTGCGCGACGACGATGTCGACACCGTTCTCCGCATGCCGCAGTGCGTGTTTGGCGGAGCCGGCCAGCGCGGCCACCGGGACCCCGGCCTCGTGCGCCTGGTCGATGACGTCCTTCGGCGGCGAGCCGAGCGCGTTGGCGATCAGCTTGATCGGGTGCTTGAGTGCCACCTCGACGTGGCTGCGGGCCACCGAGTGCAGCCACCCGAGCACGCCTTCGGAGCGCTCCTCGTCCTCGGGCAGCGGCGGCACGCCGAGGTCGGCGAGCGTCTTGTCGACGAAGTCGCGGTGGCTCTGCGGGATCAACTTGTTGATGTCGACCGACGTGCCCTCGGTGGGGATCTTCGCCGGCATGACGATGTCGACGCCGTAGGGCTTGCCCTCGGTGTTCTCGTCCATCCACTGAAGGACGTTCTCGAGTTCGTCGGCCTCGTTGAAGCGCACACATCCGAGCACGCCGAGGCCGCCGGCACGGGTGACCGCCGCCGCCACCTTCTCCGACGGCGTGAAGACGAAGATCGGGTACTGGATGCCGAAGCGATCGCACAGCTCGGTTCTCATGCGCCTACGCTCCCGCTCCCACGTGTTTGGCGTGCACCTCGTCGGCGGCGCGCTCCTCGGTCAGGTCCTTGGCCCACCGGTAGTCCGGCTTGCCCGCGGGTGACCGCTTGATCTCGTCGACGTACCAGAGGCTGCGCGGCACCTTGTATCCCGCGATCTCCTTACGCACGAACGCGTCGAGGTCGGCCAGCGCCGGGCGGCTGCCCCTGCGGGAATGCACGACGGCCGCCACGTGCTGTCCGAAGCGCGGGTCGGGCACACCGACCACCAGCGCGTCGAACACGTCGGGGTGTCCCTTGAGTGCGGCCTCGACCTCTTCGGGGTAGATCTTCTCGCCGCCGCTGTTGATCGACACCGATCCGCGGCCGAGCATCGTCACCGTGCCGTCGGCCTCGACCTCGGCGTAGTCACCCGGGATCGCGTAGCGCACACCGTTGAACGTCCTGAACGTCTCGGCGGTCTTCTTCTCGTCCTTGAAGTAGCCGACCGGGATGTGGCCGCACTTGGCGATGATGCCGCGCTTGCCCGATCCGGGCTCGACCTCGTTGCCGTCCTCGTCGAGCACCTTGGTGTTCTTGTCGATCGTCACGCGCGGGCCGCCGGTGTGGGACTCCCCCTTGGCCACCACGCTGGTGCCGCCGAAGCCGGTCTCCGAGGACCCGATCGAGTCGGTGATGATGCGGTTGGGCAGCAGCTCGAGGAACTTCTCCTTGATGCTGGTGGAGAACAGCGCCGCGGTGCTGGCGAGCAGGAACAGGCTCGACAGGTCATAGGTGTTGCCGTTGTCCTGGTGCGCCAGAAGCGCATCCAGAAGCGGGCGGGCCATCGCGTCGCCGGTGAAGAAGAGCAGGTTGACCTTGTGCTTCTCGATGGTCCGCCACACCTCGTCGGCGTCGAACTCCGGCACCAGCACCACCGTCTGCCCGGAGAACAGCGCCATCCACGTCGCGGACTGGGTGGCGCCGTGGATCATCGGCGGGATCGGGTAGCGGATCATCGGTGCGTTCTCGGCGGCCTGCTTGGCCAGGTCGTACTCGCCGGCGATCGGCTCACCCGTCGCGAAGTCGGTGCCGCCGAACAGGACCCGGTAGATGTCCTCGTGGCGCCACATCACGCCCTTGGGGAAGCCGGTGGTGCCGCCGGTGTAGAGCAGGTAGATGTCGTCCTCGCTGCGCGGGCCGAAATCGCGTTCGGGCGACGACTGTTCGAGGGCGGCGTAGAACTCGACGCCGCCGTAGCGCTGAAAGTCGTCGTCGGACCCGTCCTCGACGACCAGGATCGTCTTGACGTTCGGCGTCTCGGGCAGCACGTTGGCGACCCGGTCCGCGTAGCGGCGCTCGTGCACCAGCGCGACCATGTCGGAGTTGTCGAACAGGTACTTCAGCTCGCCCTCGACGTAGCGGAAGTTGACGTTGACCAGGATGGCGCCCGCCTTGACGATGCCCAGCATCGCGATCACGATCTCGATGCGGTTGCGGCAGTACAGACCGACCTTGTCGTCCTTCTTCACCCCCTGCTCGAGCAGGTAGTGCGCCAGCCGGTTGGCCCTCTCCTCGAGTTGGCCGTAGGTCAGCGTTTCGTCGCCGCTGATCAGGGCGACACGGTCAGGCACGGCGTCGATGGCGTGCTCGGCAAGATCGGCGATGTTCAGGGCCACGATCCCTAAACTAGAACGTGTTACATTTCGTGACAAGTCTGTGGTTGATCGGTGGGAAGGCGGATACCTGTGAGCGAGCCGGAAAAGGGCCCCGACGCCCTCATTGAGCAGCGCGGACACACTCTGATCCTGACGCTCAACCGGCCCGAGGCGCGCAACGCGCTCTCGACCGAGATGCTCTCGATAATGGTCGAGGCCTGGGACCGCGTCGACAACGATCCGGAGATCCGGACGTGCATCCTCACCGGCGCCGGCGGCTACTTCTGCGCGGGCATGGATCTCAAGGCCGCGACCAAGGCGCCTCCCGGCGATTCCTTCAAGAGCGGCGCCTACGACCCGTCGCGCATCGACGGCCTGCTCAAGGGCCGCCGGCTGACCAAGCCGCTGATCGCGGCCGTCGAGGGACCCGCCATCGCGGGCGGCACCGAGATCCTGCAGGGCACCGACATCCGCATCGCCGGTGAGAGCGCCAAGTTCGGCATCTCCGAGGCCAAGTGGAGCCTGTACCCGATGGGCGGGTCGGCGGTGCGCCTGCCGCGCCAGATCCCGTACACCATCGCGTGCGACCTGCTGCTCACCGGCAGGCACATCACCGCCGCCGAGGCCCTGCAGTACGGCCTGATCGGCTACGTCGTGCCCGACGGCACCGCCCTGGACAAGGCACTCGAGATCGCCGAGGTGATCAACAAGAACGGTCCGCTCGCCGTGCAGGCCATCCTGCGGTCGATCCATGAGACCGAAGGCCTGCACGAGAACGACGCGTTCAAGATCGACACGAAGATCGGCATCGAGGTCTTCATCAGCGACGACGCGAAGGAAGGCCCGCGGGCGTTCAAGGAGAAGCGGGCGCCCAACTTCCAGATGAAGTAGGCGGCTCCGGGGGTCGGGGCGCCGAACGTGCGCTCAGTGCGAGAAATCGGTCGAAATTTCGCAGTGACCGCACGCTCGGTGAGTTGTCGGCCGGTCTCGGCACACTTCTGCCATGGGGGACGCGTTCATCGGCAGCGAGGCCGTGACTTCGGGTCGGCTCACGCCGTATCAATTGCGCAGCCGCTTCGTCGCGCTCTACCCGGACGTCTATGTCGCGCCCGGCACTGACGTCTCCGCGGTGACGAAGGCTCGCGCGGCGTGGCTGTGGTCACGACGCGAGGCTGTCGTCGCGGGTCAGTCGGCAGCCGCTCTGTACGGTGCCAAGTGGGTCGACGCGAAGCGCGATGCCGAGCTGCTGTGGGGCAACCGCCGGCCACCGCGCGGGATCCACACGTGGTCGGGTCAGGTCGCCGACGACGAGGTCGAGGTGATCGGCGGGATCGCGGTGACGACTCCGGTCCGCACCGCACTCGACCTGGCATGCCGTTATCCGCAGGGCTCGGCTGTCGCCGCGATCGACGCACTGGCGAATGCCACCCACCTCAAAGTCGCCGACGTCGAACTCCTCGCGGAGCGGTACCGAGGCCGCCGCGGCATTCGGGCGGCGCGTCGGGCTCTCGCGCTCGTGGACCCGGGCGCCGAATCGCCGCGAGAGACGTGGCTACGACTCCTGGTCATTCGCAACGGCTTTCCGCCGCCGACCACACAGATCCCCGTTCGCGACCGGTACGGCGTCCTGGTGGCCGTGCTCGACATGGGCTGGGAGGACATCAAGGTCGCGCTCGACTACGAAGGCGCCCACCATCGCGGACCCATCCGCTTCAACAAGGACATCCACCGCCACGACGCCGTCACCGAGCTGGGCTGGACCGACATCCGGGTCACGTCCCAGGACACCGAAGGGGGCATCATCTGTCGGCTACAGGCCGCCTGGGGTCGCCGAGCGTGAGCTCACTGCGAAATCTCGGGCGAAATTTCGCACTGACCGCACGCTCGGCGGAAGAGAGTCAGAGCACCCGCGCGGTCGGCGTGAACACCACCGGCATCGCCTCCGGCCCGCTGACGAAGTTGGCCGCCCGCAGCGGCACCGTCGCGCCGTCGGCGAGGCGCAGGTCGGGCAGCCGCTGCAACACCTTGGTCAGCATCAGCCGCAGCTCGAGGCGGGCCAGCTGATTGCCGAGGCAGAAGTGCGTTCCGAAGCCGAAGGCCAGGTGACTGTTCGGATTGCGATCGATCCGGAAGTTGTCGGGATCGCCGAACACCTCCTCGTCGAAGTTGGCCGCCTCGAACATCAGCATCAGCTTCTCGCCCTGCTTCAGCTCGGTGCCGTGGAACTCCGTGTCGGCGGTCAGCGTGCGGCACATGTTCTTCACCGGCGAGGTCCAGCGCAGGGTCTCCTCGATCGCGCCCGGCAGCTTCTCCACGTCGGCGCGCAGGCTCTCCCACTGGTCGCGGTGGCGCAGCAGCTGCTCGGTGCCGCCCGACAGCGTGTGCCGGGTGGTCTCGTCGCCGCCGATCAGGATCAGCAGCGTCTCCATGACGATCTCGTCGTCGGCCATCATGGAACCTTCGACCTCGGCGTGCACCAGCACCGAGAACAGGTCGTCGGTGGGTTCGGCCCGCCGCTTGGCGATCACGTCCATGGTGAACGCGGTGTAGGCGGCGAAGGTGTCCATCAGCTTCTGCACGGTCAGCTCGTCGACGTGCGAGCTCAGCCCGCACACCAGGTCGTCGGACCACTGCAGCAGCATGTCGCGCTCTTCGGGAAGCACGCCGAGCATGTCGCCGATCACCGCCATCGGCAGCGGCGCGGCGATGTCGCGCACGAAGTCGCATTCGCCGCGTTCGCAGACGGCGTCGATCAGGGTGTCGCAGAGCCGCTCGATCGACGGCACCTTGTCCATCACGCGCTTGCGGGTGAAGCCGGAGTTCACCAGCTTGCGCCGTAGCACGTGCGCCGGATCGTCCATGTCGATCATGTACGGCATGCCCGGCTGGTCGGGGCGGATGCCGCCGGTCGACGAGAACAGCTCGGGATTGCGCTCCGCGTCGAGCACCGCGGCGTGCGTGGTCGCCGCCGCCAGGCCGTTGCGATCCCGGAACACCGGCTGGTTGGCCCGCATCCACCGGTAGGCCTCGCGGGCGGCGGGCCCGTCGGCGTAGAAGTTGCCGTCGGCGAGGTCGACGTCGGGCTTGGTCGTCGGGAGCGTCTGTGTCATCGGATCTCCTGGGCGTCGCCGAAGGTCATCTCGACGTTGCCAGACGATTGGCTGGCGAACGCCCGTTTCGGCAGACCGAGCGACCGCAGCTCGTCTGCGTAGGGATGGTCACCGAGTCGCAACCGCGCGCCGCCGAGGCGGACCCGCATCCCGGAGTTCCGCATCTCCCACGGGATCTCGCGGGTGACGCCGTCGCGGTGGCTGAAGGTGGTGAGCACCTGGGGCTTGGCGGTCAACGCCGAGGGGATCGGCACGCCGCTGCGGAACTCGATGCCCGCGATGAGCTTCCCGTCCTCGCTGACGTCGAAGGCGAAGCCGCCCGTCTCCCGGACGGAGAAGTCGGCCATGATCTTCGGGAAGCCCCAGATGCGTTGTCCCGCTTCCAGGGTGAAGCCCTGGTTGACCGGCAGGTGATGGATGAACGCGGCCGCCGACTGCATCGACGCCAGCCCCTTCAGGGTCTTGCCCGGCGGGCTGACCATCACCGCCGTGCCGAACTCGTGGTACTTCCCGAGGTCGCCGTCGTGGTACCGGACAAGCATCAGCATCACCACCGCGCGGCCCGGCCGCAGGTCGAACACCTTCAGCCCGCTGTAGTCGATCAACCGCTGCGCGGCGGCCGCGTCGACGGAGAACATCGCGACGTGGGTGTCGGCCCTACGGATACGCACCGGCATGGTCAGCGTGGTGCCCTGGATGGTGTACGTGGAAGTCTGCCCAGGGGCAGGGGTGGTGGCGGATGAGCGCTTGCGCGAAGACCCAGTGGGTTCGGTCACACGTTGAATCTAGAACGTGTTCTAGACAGCTTGCAAGAAGTGTCTACTCAGACCAGGGCCGCGAGATCACGGATCTGCTCGGTCGACCGCGCGCCGATCACCATCATCGTGACGCCGGAGGCCTCCCACGCCTTGATCTGCTCCTCGACGAACGCCAGGTCACCGACGATCGCCGAGTCGTCGACCAGCTCGTCCGGAATGGCCTTGGCGGCCTCGTCCTTGCGGTCGGACCGGAACAGCCGCGTCACGTCGTCGACCACCTCGGAGTAGCCCATCCGGCGGTAGACGTCGGCATGGAAGTTGGTGCCCTCGGCGCCCATCCCGCCGACGTAGAGCGCCAGGTGCGGCTTCATCAGCTCCATCACCGCCGGCCGGTCGTCGGTGACCACCACCTGCGCCGTCGCGCAGATCTCGAAGTCCTCGCGGGAGCGGCGCGCGCCCGGCCGGGCGAAGCCCTCGTCGAGCCACTCGTTGTACATCCCCGCGATGCGCGGCGAGTAGAAGATCGGCAGCCAGCCGTCGCAGATCTCGGCGGCCAGCGCCACGTTCTTCGGGCCCTCGGCGCCCAGCATCACCGGGATGTCGGCACGCAGCGGGTGGGTGATCGGCTTGAGGTTCTTGCCCAGTCCGGTGGTGCCCTCGCCGGTCAGCGGCAGCGGGTAGTGCGGGCCGTCGCTGTGCACCGGCGCCTCGCGCGCCCACACCTGGCGAAGGATGTCGATGTACTCGCGGGTGCGCGCCAGCGGCTTCGGGAACCGTTGGCCGTACCAGCCCTCCACGACCTGCGGCCCCGAGACGCCGAGGCCGAGGATGTGCCGCCCGCCGGACAGGTGGTCGAGCGTCAGCGCGGCCATCGCACAGGCGGTGGGCGTGCGCGCCGAGAGCTGGATGACCGACGTGCCCAGCCGCATGCGGGTGGTCTCGCGACCCCACCACGCCAGGGGGGTGTAGGCGTCCGAGCCCCACGCCTCGGCCGTGAACACGGTGTCGAAACCGGCGTCCTCGGCCGCTGCGACGAGTTCCGCGGCGTTCTCCGGCGGCTGTGCGCCCCAGTAGCCGAGCTGCAGTCCCAGTTTCATCAGTGCCACCCTGTTCTTGAAACCATAGTTAGAACCTGTTCTACTCGATGCCGTGACCGCCAGCCAAAGCAGCCCGGCCCTGATCGACCAGCATGAGAAGCCGCTCTCCGCGCCGCTGAGACTGTCTTTCGACTACACCCGTTCAGTCGGACCACTCCTCGGTCAGTTCTTCACGGCGCTGCGCTCGCGGCGCATCCTCGGCGTGCGCGGCACCGACGGGCGCGTGCTCGTGCCACCCGCCGAATACGACCCGGTCAGCTACGAACAGCTGACGGAGATCGTACCGGTGGGCGAGGTCGGCACGGTGGTGTCGTGGACGTGGCAGCCACAGCCGCTGGAGGGCCAACCGCTGGACCGTCCGTTCGCGTGGGCGCTCATCACGCTGGACGGCGCCGACACCCCGATGCTGCACGCGGTCGACGCCGGGTCGTCCGACGCCATCAGCGCCGGCACCCGGGTGCGCGCGCACTGGGCCGACGAGCCGGTGGGCGCGATCACCGACATCGCCTACTTCGAGCTCGGCGACGAGGCCGAACAGCACCCCGACGTCACCGACGACCGCGAACCGGTGACGGTGCAGGTGTCCCACAGCAGCATCGAGATCCAGCACACCGCGTCGCTGCCGGAGAGCACGTTCCTGCGGGCGCTGGAGGAGGGCAAGCTGCTCGGTGCGCGCACCGGCAAGGAGGGCAAGCTGTATTTCCCGCCGCGCGAAGCGGATCCGGGCACCGGCCGGCCCACCACCGAGTTCGTCGAGCTGCCGGACAAGGGCACCGTGACGACGTTCGCGATCATCAACATCCCGTTCGCGGGTCAGCGCATCAAGCCGCCGTACGTGGCGGCCTACGTGCTGCTCGACGGCGCGGACATCCCGTTCCTGCACCTGGTCACCGAGATCGAGGCCGCCGATGTGCGGATGGGGATGCGGGTGCAGGCGGTGTGGAAGCCCCGCGAGGAGTGGGGTCTTGGCATCGACAACATCTCGCACTTCCGGCCGACGGGTGAGCCCGACGCCGAGTACGACACCTACAAGCACCACCTCTGAGGGGCGCACACACAATGACTGGCTCGAATGATGTTGCAGTGGTGGGCTTCGCGCACGCCCCGCACGTGCGCCGCACCGACGGCACCACCAACGGCGTCGAGATGCTGATGCCGTGTTTCGCCGAGCTCTACGAAGACCTCGGCCTCAAGCAGACCGACATCGGCTTCTGGTGTTCGGGGTCGTCGGACTACCTTGCCGGCCGGGCATTCTCGTTCATCTCCGCGATCGACTCGATCGGCGCCGTGCCGCCGATCAACGAGTCCCACGTCGAGATGGACGCGGCCTGGGCGCTCTACGAGGCCTACATCAAGATCCTCACCGGTGAGGTCGACACGGCACTGGTCTACGGCTTCGGCAAGTCCAGCGCCGGCGTCCTGCGCCGCGTGCTGGCACTGCAGACCGACCCGTACACCGTCGCGCCGCTGTGGCCCGACTCGGTGTCGATGGCCGGCCTGCAGGCCCGCCTCGGGCTCGACGCCGGAAAATGGACCGCCGAACAGATGGCCCAGGTGGCGCTCGACTCGTTCGCCGTCGCCGAGCGCACCGACCGCGAGCAGCCCGCCGAGAGCGTCGACGAACTGCTCGCGCGGCCGTACTTCGCCGATCCGTTGCGCCGCCACGACATCGCGCCGATCTCCGACGGCGCCGCCGCGATCGTCCTGGCCGCCGGCGACCGCGCCCGCGAGCTGCGCGAGAACCCGGCCTGGATCACCGGATTCGAGCACCGCATCGAGACGCCGATCCTGGGCGCCCGCGACCTGACGACGTCCCCGTCGACCGCGGCGTCGGCGAAGGCCGCCACGGGTGGCGACGCCGGATCGATCGACGTCGCCGAGCTCTACGCGCCGTTCACCCACCAGCACCTGATCCTCAAAGAGGCGATCGGGCTGAACGGCTCGACGAAGATCAACCCGTCCGGCGGCGCGCTGGCCGCCAATCCGATGTTCTCGGCGGGCCTCGAGCGCATCGGCTTCGCGGCGCGGCACATCTTCGACGGGTCCGCGCAACGGGTACTCGCCCACGCGACGAGTGGCCCTGCATTGCAACAGAATCTGGTCGCAGTCCTGGAAGGCCGGTAACACGATGGGTAAGCAACTCGCTGCGGTGCTGGGCACCGGCCAGACGAAGTACGTCGCCAAGCGCCAGGACGTGTCGATGAACGGCCTCGTCCGTGAGGCGATCGACAGGGCGCTCGCCGACTCGGGATCGACGTTCGACGACATCGACGCCGTGGTGGTCGGCAAGGCGCCGGACTTCTTCGAGGGCGTGATGATGCCCGAGCTGTTCATGGCCGACGCCGTGGGCGCAACGGGCAAACCACTGATCCGGGTGCACACCGCCGGTTCGGTGGGCGGGTCCACCGGTGTGGTCGCCGCGTCACTGGTGCAGTCCGGCAAGTACCGGCGGGTGCTGACGATGGCCTGGGAGAAGCAGTCGGAGTCGAACGCCATGTGGGCGTTGAGCATTCCGGTGCCGTTCACCAAGCCCGTCGGCGCCGGTGCCGGCGGCTACTTCGCGCCGCACGTGCGTTCCTACATCCGCCGGTCGGGTGCGCCGACGCACATCGGTGCGATGGTCGCGGTGAAGGACCGCCTCAACGGCGCCAAGAACCCGCTGGCGCACCTGCACCAGCCCGACATCACGCTCGAGAAGGTGATGGCCTCGCAGATGCTGTGGGACCCGATCCGGTTCGACGAGACGTGCCCGTCCTCCGACGGCGCCTGCGCGATGGTGATCGGCAACGAAGAGATCGCCGACGCCCGCGTCGCCGAGGGGAATCCGGTGGCGTGGATCCACGCGACCGCGCTGCGCACCGAACCACTCGCCTACTCGGGCCGCGACCAGGTCAACCCGCAGGCCGGCCGGGACGCCGCCAAGGCGCTGTGGAAGGCCGCGGGCATCACCAGCCCGATCGACGAGATCGACGTCGCCGAGGTGTACGTGCCGTTCTCGTGGTTCGAGCCGATGTGGTTGGAGAACCTCGGCTTCGCCCCCGAAGGTGAGGGCTGGAAGCTCACCGAGGCCGGCGAGACCGCGATCGGCGGACGGATCCCGCTCAACCCGTCGGGCGGTGTGCTGTCGTCCAACCCGATCGGCGCCTCGGGCATGATCCGTTTCGCCGAGGCCGCGATCCAGGTGATGGGCAAGGCGGGCGAGCACCAGGTGCAGGGCGCCCGCAAGGCGCTGGGCCATGCCTACGGCGGCGGTTCGCAGTACTACTCGATGTGGGTCGTCGCCGCCGACAAGCCCGCCTGACGCACGCGGGGCAGGGGCGCGGCCGGTAGCGGCTACCTTGGGGCGGACGACGGACCCGACCCCGAGGAGAAGCTCCGTGCGAGTGCTCAAAATCCTGCTTGCCGCGGCGATCCTTGCCGCTGTGGCACCGGCCGCGCCGGCGGGCGCCGAACCGGGGACCGTCGCCGCCGCGGTGGACCGCGCGTTCGCCCCGCTGATGGCCGAACACGGGATCCCCGGCATGGCCGTCGCCGTCACCGTCGACGGCCGCAGCCAGTTCTTCAGCTACGGCGTGGCGGCACGGGACACCGGGGCGCCCGTCACGCCCGGCACGCTGTTCGAGATCGGGTCGGTGAGCAAGACCTTCACCGCCACCCTGGCCGGGTACGCCGCCGAGACGGGCGCCATCTCGCTCGACGACCACCCGGGCCGCTACCTGCCCGCGCTCACCGGCGCCCCCATCGACGGCGCCACGCTGACGAATCTCGGCACCTACACCGCGGGCGGGCTCCCGCTGCAGTTCCCCGAGGCCGTCACCGACGCCCCCACGATGACGGAGTACTTCCGGCAGTGGCACCCGACCGCCCCGCCGGGCCGGATCAGGCAGTACTCGAACGCCAGCATCGGGCTGCTCGGGCACCTCAGCGCGAGGGCGATGGGCCGCGACTTCACCGACGTCATGCAGACCGACGTCATGCCCGGACTCGGATTGCCGCAGAGCTTCGTGCGTGTGCCGCCGCAGGCGCAGAACGCCTACGCCTGGGGGTATGACAAGACCGACCGACCGGTACGGGTCAATCCCGGCGTCTTCGACGCCGAGGCCTACGGCGTGAAGTCCACCGCGACGGACATGATCCGGTTCGTCGAACACAACATCTCCCCCGACGGCCTGGAGCCCCGGTTGCGCCGGGCCGTCGAGACGACGCACGTCGGCCGCTACCGTGTCGGCCCGATGGTGCAGGGCCTGGGCTGGGAGCAGTACCCCTACCCCGTCGCCCTCGACCAGCTGCTCGCGGGCAATTCCACGTCGATGGCGATGGAGCCCCACCCGGTGGCGGCCCTGCCCCCTGAGCAGCCCGGCGCGCCGACCCTGTTCAACAAGACCGGGTCCACCGACGGCTTCGGCGCCTACGCCGCCTTCGTGCCGCAGCGCCGCATCGGCGTCGTCATGCTGGCCAACAAGAATTTCCCGATCGCCGCCCGGGTCACCGCCGCGCACGCGGTATTGGCCGCCCTGGACGGCGAGTGAGCAGTTCAGAAGGCCGCCGACATGGGTATGCCGCAGGTCACGGGCCAATCATTGTGCGAACGCGGGATAAAACTGTAACGTGTTCTAGTTAGAAGCCCAGATCTGGAGGTGCGACGTGGCTACTGATACCGCCGGCGCAGGCGTCCGCGAGATCGACACCGGAGCGCTGCCCGACCGGTACGCCCGGGGCTGGCACTGCCTGGGACCCGTCAAGGACTTCCTGGACGGCGAACCGCACGGTGTCGAGATCTTCGGCACCATGCTCGTGGTGTTCGCTGACTCGAAGGGCGAACTGAAGATCCTCGACGGGTATTGCAGGCACATGGGCGGCAACCTGTCCCAGGGCACCATCAAGGGCGACGAGGTCGCGTGCCCGTTCCACGACTGGCGCTGGGGCGGTGACGGCAAGTGCAAGCTCGTCCCGTACGCCAAGCGCACCCCGCGGCTCGCCCGCACCCGGGCCTGGCACACCGACGTCCGCGGCGGGCTGCTCTTCGTGTGGCACGACCACGAGGGCAACCCACCGCAGCCCGAAGTGCAGATCCCCGAGATCCCGGAGTTCGCCAGCGACGAGTGGACCGACTGGCGGTGGAACTCGATGCTCATCGAGGGCTCCAACTGCCGCGAGATCATCGACAACGTCACCGACATGGCGCACTTCTTCTACATCCACTACGGATTGCCGACCTACTTCAAGAACGTCTTCGAGGGCCACATCGCGTCGCAGTACCTGCACAACGTGGGCCGTGCGGACATCAACGACATGGGCACCACCTATGGCGAGGCGCACCTGGACAGCGAGGCGTCGTACTTCGGCCCGTCGTTCATGATCAACTGGCTGCACAACAACTACGGCGGCTTCAAGGCCGAGTCGATCCTGATCAACTGCCACTACCCGGTCTCGCAGGATTCCTTCGTGCTGCAGTGGGGTGTCATCGTCGAGAAGCCCAAGGGCCTGGACGACAAGACCACCGACAAGCTGGCGCGGGTGTTCACCGAGGGCGTCAGCAAGGGCTTCCTGCAGGACGTCGAGATCTGGAAGCACAAGACCCGCATCGACAACCCACTGCTCGTCGAAGAGGACGGCGCCGTCTACCAGATGCGCCGCTGGTACCAGCAGTTCTACGTCGACGTCGCCGACGTCACGCCCGACATGACCGACCGTTTCGAGATCGAGGTCGACACCACGGCCGCCAACGAGAAGTGGCAGGTCGAGGTGGAGGAGAACCTCAAGCGTCAGGAAGCCGAGAAGGAACCCGACGACGCAAAGGCCGAACAGGCCACGTCATGACGGGCGAGCGCCAGGAGGCACCGGACGTCGACCGGTTGGCCCGGTCGATGCTTCTCCTCCACGGCGCCCATGATGACGAGGACGACGTGCCGGCCGCGCCCAGCCGCGGATCGTGGTCCAAGGCACCGGACTTCGCCGCGGACCCGCGACGGGCCGAGGCGGTGCGGGAGGCCAGCCGTCGCGACCGTGAGCGCTACCTGAGCGCGGGTCTGGTGTCCATCGACTGCCGGTTCTGCCACGTGGCGGTGGACGTGAAGAAGCTCGGCCCGGAACACACCGCCGTGCAGTGGAACTCCGCTGCTTCGCAGCGGTGCGCCTACTTCACCGAGATCCGGGAGTCCGGCGGCCACTCGGCACGCTCACGCAGTTGCCCGAGGTTGGCCGACAGCATCAAACACGCCGTCGCCGAGGGTTGTCTCGAGGAGGTGTCGTCCGCCCCGTCGCCCGGCGACGGCTGAGCTGCGACACTGATCCCATGCTCAGGACCGCGGCGGCAGGTCTGCTGTGTGTCGCGCTCGGCGGCTGCACCCAGGTGGTGGACGACGCCCGTCCCCGCGCCGTGGTGCCCGTCGCTCCCATCACCGCAGGCCAGGTCGGCGGCCTGCTGAGCGAGAAGACCGCACCGGAGCACGAATCGAACCTGTTTGTGACCGTCGAACCCGAGAGGTGCGCCGGCCTGGCGCAGGAGGTCGATCCGCCGTTCATCTTCAGCAGGACGCCTGCCGCGCACGACGGCGGTCAGTTCTACGGCGACCCCGCGCGTACCGTCTCGGTGCAGCAGATGGCCGCGGTGTACCGCGCCGACTTCGACACCGCCGCCGCCGTCGACGAGGTGAGACGCACCATCGACGCCTGCCGGGATGACGCCCTGGCGGTGACGACCATGGAGGGCAAGACGATCGACTTCCGCCTTCTGCCTGTGCGCGAGTCGGGCTCGGCCCAGATCGTGCTGTGGTCCATCACCGGCGGGTGGTCGTGCGACAACGCCTTCGTCGCCGCGCACAATGCGGCCGTCGAACTCACCGCGTGCGCGCAGAGGAACGGCTTCGACGTGCTGTCCGTCGCGCGGGATGCGCTGCAGCGCATCAACACCCTGGCCGACATGACGGTGTGACCGTCTAGAGGCCGGCGAAGCGCTCCTTGACGATGTCGTCGGTCAGGCCGTAATCGGCCAGCGAGTAAGTGTGCTTCGGCGCTCGGGGCCCCTTCTTGCTCTCGGCGTGGCTCTGCTCCATCGCACCGCGCGCGGCGTCGGTGTACGGCAGGCCGAAGTGCCGGTAGATGCGCTCCACCTCGGCGACCGGGTCGGCGATGAAGTCGAAGTAGTCCATGTCGTAGAACTGCGCCGAGTCATGTTGCGCCCGAACGGTGTTGAACCTCTCGAGGCCACGTGACCAGGTCTCGAGCGAATCGGCGCCGATCTGCTCGCCGACGAACCGGTGCGACCAACCCTCGGTGGTGTGCTGGGCCAGCGAGCACATCGACGCCATCAGCGTCTCTGGCGGCCGGTGGCACTGGATGACGAGCGCATCGGGATAGGTGGCGAACAGCGCGTCGAGCGCGAACAGGTGGCTCGGATTCTTGAGCACCCAGCGCTTCTCGGCGTCGTTGAGCCCGATCAGCTGCAGATTGCGCCGGTGCCGTTGATACGACTTCGTCCAGTCCTGGCGGGCCAGCCACTGCGAGTACGTCGGGACGTGCGCCAGGGTCTCGTAGGACACCGAGTGCAGGGATTGGCGCAGCAGCTGCCAGCACTCCTCCACCTCGTCGGCAGTCATGTAGTGCAGCCCGGTGTAGTCCGGGTTCTCTTCGTGCGCCTTGGTGAACTGGGCGTCGAGTTGCTGGAAGACGGGGTTGTCCGCCCACGTCTCGCGCGGCGGCCGCGGCTGCGGGAACTCGGCCAGCCACAGCTCGAGACCCTGGTGGCCCGGGTCGGCGGAGAGCAGCCGGTGCAGGGCAGTGGTGCCGGTCCGGGGCAGCCCGGTGACGAAGATCGGCCGTTCGATCGCGACGTCGGCGTGTTCGGGGTACTGCTTCCACGCCGCCTCCGAGACCAGCCGCGCCACAAGGGCGTTGCGGACGAAGAAGCGCTGCATCTTGCTGCCGAACTCAGTCAGGTCGGCATCGCGCTGGAAGGACTCGAGCAGCACGCCGAGCGCCTCGCGGTAGTTGTCGTCGTCGGAGCCGAAATCGTCGAGGCCGCAGGCCTTGGTGGCCGACGCGTGCAGATCCTCGACGGTGCCGACGTTGGTACGTGCGCTCACGCTTTGTACTCTCCGCAGTTGACGTCCAGCGCCTGTCCGGTGATCCCGCTCGACAGATCGCTGGCCATGAACAGGATCGCCGAAGCCACCTCGTTCTCCGTGGGCAGCCGCTTCAAGTCGGAGGCGGCTGCGGTGGCCTTGTAGATCTCGTCGACGGTGGTGCCGTACTTGCCGGCCTGGTGGGAGAAGTAACTCTCCAGCGTGCCGCCCCAGATGTAGCCGGGCAGCACCGAATTCACTCGGATGCCCTGCTCGCCCAGTTCGGTGGACAGCGACTGGGACATCGCCAGCAGCGCGGACTTGGCCATCTTGTAGGCGCCGTACTTGGCCTGGGAGTGCCGTACCACCATCGAGTTCACGTTGACCACGGACCCGTTCGCTTCGGCCAGCGCCGGCGTGAAGCCCTGGATCAACCGCAGCGCACCGAACACCGTGAGTTCGATGGCATCGCGCATGTGCTCGAAGGTGGTGTTGGCCAACGGCTTCATCGACGGAACGCGGAACGCGTTGTTGATGAGGACGTCGACCCTGCCGTAGGCCTCGAGCGTCTTCTCGACCAGGTTGGCCACCTGGGCGTCGTCGGTGATGTCGGTGCCGACCGATACCGCGCGCCGCCCCAGGTCGGTGATCTGCTTGGCGACGTCGTCCAGCCGTTCCACGGTGCGCGCCGCCAGCACCAGATCGGCGCCGTTCTCGGCGCAGCGGCGGGCCAGCGTGGTCCCCAGCGCCGGTCCCACACCGCTGATCACGACCACCTTGCCGTCGAGCAGTCCGGTCATCGGGTCATCCCACCATTCTGTTCTGGATCTGCCGCTGCCGCAGCGCGATGCGTTCGCGCCAGTCGTCGTCGGAGATCTTGTTCGTGTCGTGGAACGGCAGTGCGGAGGCGACCTTGTCGACGTCGACGACCTCCACCGACGGTCCATCGGCCTCCGTCAGCTCCCGCGAGAGGCGCTGCCACCGGAACTGGAGATAGCCCTTGCGGTGACCGAGGGTTTCGCACCAGTTCGTCACGCCGGGGTTGGCGTCGGCGACGACGATGCGGATCTTGCCGTCCGGGTCCGCCTGCGCCTGAGTGCCGTTCAGCGACGTCTGGTGGTTGATGTAGTCCAGCGAGATGTACCACAGGCTACCCAGCTGGAAGCCCAGGTACGGGGCGTCGGACACCGGCAGGGTGATGACCATGGCCTCGTCCGGCGCGAGGTCGAAGCGACCCACCGACGAGTACTGCGTGGCCAGCCCACCGGGCGTCAGCCGCGGCGCGACCATCGTGTTGACCGGCAGGTTGTCGTAGAACCACTGCGGGAACTGCAGCCACGTCTTGACCCGCTGGACGAGTTGCTTGCCCGCAACGGCGTAGCGCTTCTCGATGAGTTCCTTCGTCAGCGGCGGGGGCGCGGTGCCCGCGGTGTCGGTGCGGGCGACGTTGACGTAGCCGCGCTGGGCCGACCAGTCGTTGTAGACCTCACGGATCAGCAACTGTGACGGGCTGTTCGGTGTGACCCGCCATTCGAAGGTGCCGTCCTCGGCGATGTCGAGTTCACGGTCGTCGAATGCGGCCTGGCTGGCCGGCACGTTGTCGTCGGTGTAGTCGCCCCCGAGCATCTGAAAGCTCAGATCGGTGGTGGTGCCGCGCTTGCCGGTGACGACGTACTCGTGGCCCGGGTGCACCCGGGTGCCGAAGTACAGCGTGTCCGGGTTGTCCAGACCCATCTTCGTGAACGGGCCGGTCCCCGACTGCAGGAACGGGTGGTCGCGGTCGTAGTCGAAGGCGAGGTGCGTGCAGGCGGCGATGCCGCCGGCGAGATACTGCAGACCCTCGAGCAGATCGGCTTCGGATTCGATGAACGGCGCTTCGGTGACGAGGCGCTCGGCCTCGGCGATCGCCTCGGCGAAGGGTGCGGAGTACACGCCTTGAAACTAGAACGCGTTCTAGTGCTAGTCAATGGTCGTCGGTCGATCCGTGGTTCATATTTGGAACGGCAAGGTACATTTCTGACATGTCGACGGCTCGCACATCTCCACCCACCGAACGCGTGGTGGCAGTGCTGGACTACCTCGCCGGCCACCCCCAGGGCCGGTTCGGGCTGTCCGACCTGGCGCGGCGCCTGCAGCTGAGCAAGCCCACATGCCTGGGCATCGTCACCACCCTGACCGCGGCGGGATACCTGGTGCGCGACGCGCAGGACAAGACCTACCGGCTGGGCCCCGCGCTGATCGCGCTCGGGCACACCGCCCAGGAGTCACTCCGGGTCAACCCGGCCGCGCGCGCCGAGCTGCGCCGGCTCTCGGCGGCCCACTCGGCGACGGCCGCGCTGTCGGCGGTGGTCGAGGAGCGCATCACCGTGCTGGACCTGGTGTCGCCACCGGCGGTGAGCGCCCCGGTGCACGTGGGCCAGAGCTATCCGTTCGCGCCGCCCGTCGGGTTGATGTTCGTGCTCTGGGACGACGACGCCGTACGGACATGGCTGGCCAAGGAGCCGACGGTGCCGCTCCGCACGGACGACGACCGGCTGCAGCGGGTGATCGCCGAGTGCCGGGCCGACGGCTACCTGGTGGAGCGGCAGACTGCGGCCGGGCAGCGGCTCTACGCGCTGACCGCGGGCATCCCGAGCACACTGCCCCACGAGTTACGCGCGCTGCTCGGCGAGATGGTGTCCGACATCGGCGAGCGGGTGTACCTGCGGAGCGAATCCGCCGGCGACGGGCGGCAACGCCACGACGTCAGCGTCATCTCCGCCCCCGTGTACGACCACCATCAGCGCCAGGCCATGGTCGTCTCCCTGCACGTCGGCCGGTCGCTGAGCGCCGCCGAGATCGTCAAGCGGGCGCGCCGGCTGATGTCGTCCGCCGACGCACTGACCGTTCAGCTGGGCGGCGAGAAGCCACCCTGGCCTTCGCTCAGCTGACCGCGGCCATCGCGAACGGCAGCACGGCAGGCGCTCCCCCGTCCCGCACCACCCGGGCGGCCATCGTCAGGGTCCAGCCGGTGTCGGTGAGGTCATCGACCAGCAGCACCGGCCCGCCCACCGTCGACAGGTCCGGCGTTTCCCACGAATCGTCCAGCGCGGCAACGCGATACGCGGAGTTCGCGGCGCTCACCGGGCGACGGTCGGGCCGGTACCGCAAGGTGCCCAGGTTCGCGAGACGGCCCAGCTCGGCGAGCCTGCCGGCCAGCGACCCGATCAGCCGCGGCCGCGCCACCGAGTCCATCGCTAGGACGGCGACGGGGCGTGTCTGCCACTCCCACGCGGCCAGCACGTCGACCGCGGCACGTACGAGGTCGTCGCTCACCTCCTCGTCCGGCGCGTCGAGCACCGCGCGCAGTCGCGCGCCCCAACCGAGATCGGTGAGCCGGCCGATCACCCGCCCCGGCTCCGGCCCGTCGCCGATGCGGCCGGACAGCGGCACGCCGAGTTTGGCCAGCCCGGACGGCCACTGCTTGCGCGGGGTGATCTCCACGCCCGGCCGCAGCAGCCGTTGCCGGGTGGCCTGTGCGGTCGCGTCGTCGACGTCGGCGCCGTAGTGACTGCCCGCGCAATTGTCACACCGGCCGCAGCGCTCGCCGTCGGTCAGCTCCGGATCGTCGAGCTGGCGGCGCAGGAACGTCATCCGGCACTCGTCGGTCGACTGGTACTCGAGCATCGCCTGTTGCTCACGCCGGCGCGCCGCGTCGAGGTTGCGGTAGCGCTCCTCGTCGTAGGTCCACGGCTCACCCGTGCCCACCCAGCCGCCCTTGACCCGCCGGACCGCCCCGTCGACGTCGAGCACCTTGAGCACCATCTCCAGCCGCGCGCGATTCAGGTCGACGAGCGGTTCGAGCGCAGGAGTCGACTGCGGGCGGTCGGGCTCGAGCGCCCGCAGCACGTCGCGCACCATCGCCTCCGACGGGAACGCCACCGATGCGAAGTAGCGCCACACGTCCTGGTCCTCCCGGCCGGGCAGCAGGATCACCTCTGCCTGCGCCGTCGACCTGCCGGCGCGGCCGACCTGCTGGTAGTAGGCGATCGGTGACGACGGCGCGCCGAGGTGCACGACGAACCCAAGATCCGGCTTGTCGAAACCCATGCCCAGTGCGGACGTCGCGATCAGCGCCTTGACCTCGTTGGCGAGCAGGTCCGCCTCGAGCTGCTCGCGCTCGGCGGCCTCGGTGGCGCCGGTGTATGCGGCGACCGGGTGGCCGTTCTCCCGCAGCAGCGCCGCCACGTCGTGCGCCTGCGCGACAGTCAGGGTGTAGACGATCCCCGAGCCGGGCAGCGACCCGAGGTGCGAGGCGATCCAGGCGGCCCGCTGGGCCGGGTTGCCCGCGTTCACCACCGACAGCCGCAGCGACTCCCGGTCCAGTCCGCCGCGCAGCACCACCGTGTCGCGGCCGCCCACGCCCAGCTGGCTCGCGACGTCGTCGACCACCCGGTCGTTGGCCGTCGCGGTGGTGGCGAGCACCGGGATGTCGGCGCCGAGGTCGGCGATGAGGGTGCGGATCCGGCGGTAGTCGGGCCGGAAGTCGTGGCCCCAGTCGGACACGCAGTGTGCTTCGTCCACCACGACCAGGCCCGCGTCGCGGGCCAGCGCGGGCAGCACCTGGTCACGGAAGTCGGGGTTGTTCAGCCGCTCCGGACTGACCAGCAGGACATCGAGGTCACCGGCCCCCACCCGGGCGTGGATCTCGTCCCAGTCGGTGACATTGCTCGAGTTGATCGTCGCGGCACGCACCCCGGCCCGCTCGGCGGCGGCCACCTGGTTGCGCATCAGCGCCAGCAGCGGCGACACGATGACGGTGGGACCGTGCCCGGCGGCGCGCAGCAGCCTTGCGGCGATGAAGTACACCGCCGACTTGCCCCACCCGGTGCGCTGCACCACCAGCGCTTGGCGCCGGTGCACGACGAGGGCCTCGATGGCCGTCCACTGGTCGTCGCGCAGGGTGGCGTGCGGTCCTGCCAGCTGCTCGAGAAGGGCCTGGGCCTCGGTCCGCGTCGCCATGCCGCAATCGTGCCTGGCCCCGGTGACAGCCCGACGGGCAGCTAGGCGATCACGAGCCAGATGGCGGCGAAGTGACAGAGCGCCGCGACCGCGGTGAACGCATGGAACACCTCGTGGTGCCCGAACGTGGTCGGCCACGGATTCGGCCAGCGCATGCCGTAGCAGACGGCGCCGATGTTGTAGAGCACCGCGCCGGCGATCAAGAGTGCGACGACCGTCAGGCCGGCACCGAGCAGCAGCGTCTCGGCGAACCAGATCGCCGCCCAGCCGAAGGCCAGGTAAAGGCTGACGCCGATCCACCGCGGGCCGGACGGCCAGGCCATCTTGAACAGCACGCCGGCCGCGGCGCCGGTCCACACGACCACGAGCACCTCGGCCCCAATCGACGGCGGCATGGCCAGCAGTGCGAGCGGTGTGTAGGTGCCTGCGATGAACACGAAGATCACCGAATGGTCGACGCGCATCATCCACTTCTGGGTGACCGGCGAGGTCCACCGCATCCGGTGGTACACCGCACTGACGCTGAACATCGTGATGATCGCGGCAACGTAGACCAGCGCGGCCCAGCCGGCCGCTGTCGGCCGGTCACCGGTCCACGCGACCCCGATCAGCGCCGCGCCGCCGAGCACGGCAAGGAATGCGGCGACGACGTGGATCCAGCCGCGGGCACGGGGTGCGAGGAACACATCGCTGACCGGACCCCCGATGGGCTCCGGCATCTGGAGTGTTCCAGTCACCATAGATCGATCGTTCAGGGCGTCTCCGATGTCGCGGTAAGCCGGGTGTGCTCACGGCAACCATCGCAGGTGCGACAGCGATGCACACCATACCCGCAAACGACTGCGCGTCAGAACGGGACAGGCTGTGATGTCACAATCGAGACGTTGCTCAGCTCACCTCGGCGGCGGCGTCCTGCTCACGCTTGATCTCCAGCGCGATATCGATGAGCTGGTCTTCCTGACCGCCGATCAGCTTGCGCTGGCCCGCGCGGTGCAGCAACTTGTGCGCGGGCACCCCGTAGCGCTCGGACTGGCGGATGGCGTGCTTGAGGAAACTGGAGTAGACCCCCGAGTAGCCCATGATCAACGCGTTGCGGTCCAACAGGCATTCGGCGGGCATCGCCGGCGCGACGACCTCCTCGGCCGCGTCGGCGATGTCGAAGAAGTCGATACCGGTCTTCACACCGATCTTGTCGAACACCCCGATCAGTGCCTCGACCGGAGCGTTGCCCGCACCGGCGCCGAACCGGCGGCACGACCCGTCGATCTGCTTGGCGCCCGCCCGCACCGCCTCGATCGAGTTGGCCACCCCGAGCCCGAGGTTCTCGTGACCGTGGAAACCGACCTGGGCGTCCTCACCGAGTTCGGCGACCAGCGCCGAGACCCGGTCGGCGACCCCCTCGAGTACCAGCGCACCGGCGGAGTCGACCACGTAGACGCACTGACAGCCGGCGTCGGCCATGATGCGGGCCTGAGCCGCCAGCTTCTCCGGCGGAATGGTGTGGCTCATCATCAGGAACCCGACGGTCTCCAGGCCGAGCTCGCTGGCCAGGCCGAAGTGCTGGATCGAGACGTCGGCCTCGGTGCAGTGGGTGGCGATCCGGCAGATCGAACCGCCGTTGTTCTGCGCCTCCTTGATGTCCTCCTTGGTGCCCACCCCGGGCAGCATCAGGAAGGCGATCTTGGAGTTCTTCGCCGTCTCGGCGGCCAGCTTGATCAGCTCCTGCTCCGGGGTCTTGGAGAACCCGTAGTTGAAGCTCGACCCGCCCAGCCCGTCGCCGTGGGTGACCTCGATGACCGGAACGCCCGCCGTGTCCAGGGCCGCGACGATCGCACCGACCTCGTCGGTGGTGAACTGGTGGCGCTTGTGGTGGCTGCCGTCCCGCAGGGAGGTGTCCGTCATCCGGATGTCCCACATGGGGTCGAAATAGATCTCGTCGGTACTCATGCCTGTGCTCCGGATCCTGCAGAAAGGCTTGCTCCAAGTTTTTCTCTGGCGATCTCCTCGCCGACCTTGGTGGCCGCGGCGGTCATGATGTCGAGGTTCCCGGCGTAGGGCGGCAGGTAGTCACCCGCACCCTCCACCTCGATGAACGTCGTCACCACCGCCTGCCCGCCGGAGTTCATCGACGGGTCGTCGAACTGCGGCTCGTTGAGCAGCCGGTAGCCCGGCACGTAGGTCTGCACCTCGGCCACCACGTCACGGATCGACTGCGCGATCGCATCACGGTCGGCGTCCTCGGGGATGGCGCAGAAGATGGTGTCGCGCATGATCATCGGCGGATCGGCCGGGTTGAGGATGATGATCGCCTTGCCCCGCCTGGCGCCGCCGATGCCCGAGACCCCGGCGCTGGTGGTCTTGGTGAACTCGTCGATGTTGGCCCGCGTCCCCGGCCCGGCCGACGCCGACGACACCGATGCCACGATCTCGCCGTAGGGCACATCCACCACGCGAGACACGGCATGCACGATCGGGATGGTGGCCTGCCCGCCACAGGTCACCATGTTGACGTTCGGCGCATCCAGGTGCTCGCGCAGGTTCGCCGGCGGGATCACCCCCGGCCCGACCGCGGCCGGTGTCAGGTCGATCGCGCGGATGCCCGCCTCGGCGTAGCGCGGGGCGGCGTCGCGGTGCACGTAGGCGCTGGTGGCCTCGAACACCATGTCCGGCTTCTCATCCCGCGCCAGCAGCCAATCCACCCCCTCGTGGGTGGTCTCTAGACCCAACTTGCGCGCCCGCGCCAGACCCTCGGACTCCGGGTCGATCCCGACCATCCACCGCGGTTCCAGCACATCCGACCGCAGCAGCTTGTACAGCAGATCGGTGCTGATGTTGCCCGATCCGACGATCGCGACTTGCAGCTTCTGCGGCATTGCTTCTCCCCTGGCTTATTCGAAACTCAGCTTGACTGAACCTAACCCGGCGAAGTCCGCGACGAAATGACTGCCGGGTGGTGCATCTATCGCACGTGTGCACGAGCCCGGCAGCACGATGTCGCCGGCCTTCAACCGGACGCCGAAGCTCTCGACCTTGCGCGCCAGCCACGCCACCGCAGTGACCGGGTTGCCCAGCACCGCGTCGCTGCGCCCCTCTGCGACGACCTCGCCGTTGTTGGTCAGCACCGCGTCGATGGCCTTGATGTCGATGTCCTTCGGCGACACCCTGGCCTCGCCGAGCACCCAACCCGCCGAGGACGCGTTGTCGGCGATGGTGTCGCACAACTTGATCTTCCAGTCGGTGATCCGGGTGTCGATGAGCTCGATCGCCGGCGCGAACGCGGCCGTCGCGGCGAGCACGTCCTCCTCGGTGCAGTTCGCCCCGGGCAGGTCGTCGGCGAGGATGAAGCCGACCTCGACCTCGACCCGCGGGTACAGGTAGTTCGCGCTGCGGACCGGACGATCCTCGTACACCTGCATCTCGTCGAGCAGGTGGCCGTAGTCCGGTTCGTCGACGCCCATCATCTTCTGCATCGCCTCGGACGACAGGCCCACTTTGTGGCCGATCACCCGGGCTCCCTCAGCGACGCGCTGACGGATGTTGATCAGCTGGATCTCGTAGGCGTCGACGACGTCGATGTCGGATTCGCGGGCGGTCAGCGGGCTGATCGGAACGCGGCTCCGTTCGGCCTGCGCCAGGTCGGCGGCAAGCCACTCACGCACCTCGGCAGAGAGCATCTACCTGAATTCCCCTCGTTTCGTCGACCGGCGCAGTTGTGGGTCGGCCGGGCGATTCTATAACGTGTTCTACATGACCGGACAGGAGTACGACGTCGTCGTGGTGGGGAGCGGCGCAGCCGGCATGGTTGCCGCCCTCACCGCCGCTCACCAGGGCCTTTCCACAGTAGTCGTTGAGAAGGCCCCGCACTACGGTGGTTCCACTGCGCGGTCAGGTGGCGGCGTCTGGATCCCGAACAACGAGATCCTCAAGCGTGACGGCGTTAAGGACACCCCCGACGCGGCCCGCCAGTACCTGCACGCCATCATCGGCGACGTGGTGCCGGCCGAGCGGATCGACACCTATCTGGACCGGGCGCCGGAGATGTTGTCGTTCGTGCTGAAGCACTCGCCGTTGAAGCTGTGCTGGGTGCCCGGGTACTCGGACTACTACCCGGAGGCACCGGGCGGCAAGCCGACCGGTCGCTCCGTCGAGCCGAAGCCGTTCGACGCCAAGAAGCTCGGCGCCGACCTCGACGGCCTCGAGCCGCCGTACGGCAAGGTGCCGATGAACATGGTGGTCATGCAGCAGGACTATGTCCGGCTGAACCAGCTCAAGCGCCACCCACGCGGCGTGCTGCGCAGCCTGAAGGTCGGCATGCGCGCGACGTGGGCGAAGGCGACCGGCAAGAACCTGGTCGGCATGGGCCGCGCGTTGATCGCCCCCCTGCGCATCGGGCTCCAGCAGGCCGGGGTCCCGGTGCGGCTCAACACCGCGCTGACCGACCTCTACATCGAGGACGGGGTGGTGCGCGGCGTCTACGTTGTTGATGCGCGGGACTCCACAAACGCCGAGCCCGAACTGATCCGGGTGCGCCGCGGAGTGATCCTGGGCAGCGGCGGGTTCGAGCACAACGAGCAGATGCGGGTGAAGTACCAGCGCGCGCCGATCAGCACCGAGTGGACCGTCGGCGCCAAGGCGAACACCGGCGACGGCATCGTGGCGGCCGAGAAGCTCGGCGCCGCACTGGACGTCATGGAGGACGCCTGGTGGGGACCGACGGTGCCGCTGGTCGGCGCGCCGTGGTTCGCGCTCTCGGAACGCAACTCGCCCGGCTCGATCATCGTCAACATGTCCGGCAATCGGTTCATGAACGAGTCCATGCCGTATGTCGAGGCGTGCCACCACATGTACGGCGGCGTCTACGGCCAGGGATCCGGACCCGGCGAGAACATCCCGGCCTGGCTGGTGTTCGACCAGCAGTACCGTGACCGCTACATCTTCGCGGGACTGCAGCCCGGACAGCGCATTCCGCGCAAATGGCTGGAGTCCGGCGTGATCGTCAAGGCCGACACGCTGGCCGAACTGGCCGGCAAGACCGGTGTGCCGGCCGACGCGCTGGAGGCCACGATCGCACGGTTCAACGGCTTCGCCCGCTCCGGCGTCGACGAGGACTTCCACCGCGGCGAGAGCGCCTACGACCGCTACTACGGTGACCCGACCGTCAAGCCGAACCCGAACCTCGGCGAAATCAGTCACGGGCCGTACTACGCGGCCAAGATGGTGCCCGGCGACCTGGGGACCAAGGGCGGCATCCGCACCGACGTGCACGGCCGGGCGCTTCGCGACGACGGCTCGGTGATCGAAGGGCTCTATGCCGCAGGCAATGTGAGCGCCCCGGTGATGGGTCACACCTATCCGGGCCCCGGCGGGACCATCGGTCCGGCCATGGCGTTCGGCTACCTGGCTGCCCTGCACCTCGCCGGAGCCGCGCAGACATCAGGCGGGGCGGGGAACTGATGCCGATCAACCTGGACGAGGCGCTCGGAGCCGAGCTCGAACCCGACGAGTTCTCGTGGAGCAGCAGCGATGTGCAGCTGTACCACCTCGGCCTCGGGGCCGGCGCCGACCCGATGGACCCGCGGGAACTGCGCTACCTGACCGACGACACCCCGCAGGTGCTGCCGACGTTCGGCAATGTCGCGCAGAGCTTCCACATGACGAAGCCGCCGACGGTGCAGTTCCCGGGCATCGACATCGAGCTGTCGAAGGTGTTGCACGCCAGCGAGGCGATCTCGGCGCCTGGCCCGATTCCGGCGAGCGGCACCGGTGTGGCCGTCACCCGGTTCACCGACATCTGGGACAAGGGCAAGGCCGCGGTGATCTGGTCGGAGACCACCGTCACCGCACCCGACGGCACTCTGCTGTGGACGCAGAAGCGGTCGATCTTCGCGCGCGGCGAGGGCGGCTTCGGCGGCGAGCGCGGTCCTTCGACCAGCACCGCACCGCCTGAGCGCGCACCCGACTTCGAACTGTCGATCCCGGTGCTGCCCCAGCAGGCGCTGCTGTACCGGCTCTGCGGCGACCGCAACCCGCTGCACTCCGACCCCGGATTCGCCTCGACCGCAGGCTTTCCCAAGCCGATCCTGCACGGCCTGTGCACCTACGGCATGACGTGCAAGGCGATCACCGACCACGTGCTCGACGGCGATGCCGCGGCCGTGGACACCTATGGCGCGCGCTTCGCCGGCGTGGTGTTCCCCGGTGAAACGCTCAAGGCGAACGTCTGGAAGGACGACGGACGCTACGTCGCGACCGTCGTCGCGCCCGGCCGGGACGACGCCGCGGTGCTGACCGGGGTGGAGTTCGTCCCGAAGTAGGACGTCACATCCGGCGGGCGAGGTCGTCCTCGCCGCCGGTCTGCCGCGGATGGTCCGGCGCGACCGGGACCGGCCCGGCACCCGGGCGGCCCTCCGCGGGTCCTGCGCCCGCAGGCGGAGCCGCCTGGTAGCGCTCGTCGCGATCACGGCCCTCGCGCTCCTCGCGCTCGCGGTCGGTCTCCTCGCGGCGGGCCTCTTCGGGCCGGGACTCGCCGGCGTCCTCGCGGCCCTGCTGCGGCGCGCCCGCACCGCCGGGCATGCCCTGACCGCCGGGCGCCT
>NZ_JAUMSQ010000299.1:0-10666 GCF_030519285.1 Mycolicibacterium arseniciresistens | reverse complement strand
GCCCGGCCGTCGGTGAGCACCACGACGAGCGCGCGCCGGGCCCGGTCGCGGGCCTTCTCCCGGACCACCACATCGCGGGCGGTCAGCAGTCCCTTGGCGAGCGGAGTGCGGCCGCCGGTGTCGAAGCGGGCCAGCCGCCTGCTCGCGATGTACACCGACGACGTCGGCGGCAGCAGCACCTGTGCGGCGTCGCCGCGGAACGTGATCACCGCCACCTTGTCCCGCCGCTGGTAGGCGTCGCGCAGCAGTGACAGCGTGGCGCCGCCGACCGCCGCCATCCGGTCGCGGGCCGCCATCGACCCCGACGCGTCCACCACGAAGATCACCAGGTTGCCCTCGCGGCCCACCCTGACCGCGCGCCGCACGTCGTCGGGCCCCGGCCGCGGACGTCCCGCCGTGCGTTGCGAATTGGCGGCGGCCAGCAGGGTGCCGAAGATGTGCACACCGTGTCCCACGCCGGGGTCGGCGGTGGCCGACACGACGGTGCCGGTCCGGTTCCTTGCCCTCGAACGCCGGCCGGGCGCGCCCTCCCCCACCCCGGGCACGGTCAGCGCCCTGGTGCGGAACACCCCCGAGGGCGCCGCATTGGAGCGGGTCGGCGACGGCGAACCCTGTTGCTTGCCGGGCGCTTCCGCGGCACCGCCCGACGATGCCCCGCCACCCGGCGGATCGGGTTCGGGATCGTCGGGCCCGGAATCCGCATCGGCGCTCTGCGCACCGGCCTCCTCCATCGCCTCGTCGAGGCGCTGCGGATCCAGACCGGGGTCGTCGAACGGGTCGCGGCGGCGACGGTGCGGCAGCGCCAGTTCGGCGGCCACCCGGATGTCCTCCTCGGCGACGGTGATCG
The DNA here is from genome assembly GCF_030519285.1 of Mycolicibacterium arseniciresistens. Classification (NCBI taxonomy): domain Bacteria; kingdom Bacillati; phylum Actinomycetota; class Actinomycetes; order Mycobacteriales; family Mycobacteriaceae; genus Mycobacterium; species Mycolicibacterium arseniciresistens. The sequence goes on along the minus strand of NZ_JAUMSQ010000299.1, from coordinate 9,819 downwards.
CGTCGTCGGTTCCGGTCTCGGCGGCCCGCCAGGCGGCATGGGCGACGGCAGTGCGCGCCACCACCAGGTCGGCGCGCATGCCGTCGACGTCGAACGCCGCACACAGCGCGGCGATACGGCGTAACTCGCTGTCGGGCAGCACTACCCGGCCGACCAGGGCGCGGGCGCCGGCGATGCGGCGGGCCAGTGCGGCGTCGGCTTCGGCGTAGTCGGCGGAGAAGCCTGCCGGATCGGCCTCGTAGGCCAGCCGGGCGCGGATCACGTCGGCGCGGACGTCGACGTCGCGGGAGGCCGCCACGTCGACGGTGAGCCCGAAACGGTCCAGCAGCTGCGGCCGCAGCTCCCCCTCCTCGGGGTTCATCGTCCCGATCAGGACGAACCGGGCGTCGTGCGAATGCGAGATGCCGTCGCGCTCGACGTGCACCCGGCCCATCGCCGCGGCGTCGAGCAGCACGTCGACCAGGTGATCGTGCAGCAGGTTGACCTCGTCGACGTACAGCACGCCGCCGTGCGCGCGGGCCAGCAGACCCGGCGAGAACGCATGCTCGCCGTCGCGGAGCACCTTCTGCAGGTCCAGCGAGCCGACCACCCGGTCCTCGGTGGCCCCGATGGGCAGCTCGACGAGCCGCGCGTCGGCGTCGACGGCCGTGAGCACCCGGGCCAGGGCGCGCACCGCCGTCGACTTGGCGGTGCCCTTCTCCCCGCGGATCAGCACCCCGCCGATCTCCGGGCGCACCGCGCACAGCAGCAACGCCAGGCGCAGCCGGTCGTGTCCGACGAGTGCGCTGAAGGGGTAGCCGGGTTCGGCGCTCACTGCGCCGCCCCCGACGCGGCCCGCAGCATCGGCACGTGCGGGATCCCGTCGTCGAGGAATTCGTCGCCGTCGCGGACGAAGCCGTGGCCGCGGTACATCTCCTCGAGATAGGTCTGCGCGTCGATGCGGCAGGGGTGATCACCGACGTCGGCGAGGGCGGCCTGCATCAGCCGGTGGGTGTGGCCGTGGCCGCGCGCCTCGCGCTTGGTGCACACCCGGCCGATGCGGAAGCCCTTCTGCCCGCCGGGATGCTCCTCCATCAACCGCAGTGTCGAGATGACTTCTCCGTCAACACCTTCGAGCCAGAAGTGCCGGGTCTCGGCGAGCAGGTCGCGGCCGTCGAGCTCCGGGTAGGGGCATGCCTGTTCGACGACGAAGACCTCGACCCGCAACTTGAGCAGCTCGTAGAGCGTTGTCGCATCGAGGTCCTTCGCCCAGCTGCGCCGCAGCGCGACAGTCATCCGCCGACCACGTCAGGCAGTGGCCGCGGTGGGTGAATGCTCGGTGCCTGCAGTGTTTTCGTGGTCGACGGTGGCAGGCATCCCGCTTGCCGGCCGGTCCAGCTTGAGGACCTTGGTGCCGTGCGCCCACACCTCGTCGAACAGCTTCGGCTCGTTGGACAACTCGACGCCCAGCGACGGCACGATCTCCTTGAGCCTGGGCAGCCAGGTCTGGTAGCGGTCGCCGAAGCAGCGTTCCATCACGTCGAACATCGCGGGCACGGCCGTCGACGCACCGGGTGACGCGCCGAGCAGGCCGGCGATGCTGCCGTCTGCCGCCGCGAGCACGGTGGTGCCGAACTCCAGCACGCCGCCGCGGCCCTTGCGGCGGACCACCTGCACGCGCTGGCCTGCGATGTCCAGCTCCCAGTCGGAATCCTGTGCGCTGGGCGCGAATTCACGCAGCACGTCGACGCGGTCGGCCTCGCTGAGCCGCAGCTGGCCGATCAGGTACTTGACCAGGCCCAGCTCGGTCACGCCGACGCCGAGCATGGATGCCAGGTTGTTCGGCCGCACCGAGAACGGCAGATCGGTGACCTTGCCCTGCTTGAGGAACTTCGGCGACCAGCCGGCGAACGGACCGAACAGCAGGTACGACTTGCCGTTGATCACCCGGGTGTCCAGGTGCGGCACGGACATCGGCGGCGCGCCCAGCGGCGGCTGGCCGTAGACCTTGGCCTGGTGGCCTGCGGTCAGGCGCTGATTGCCACTGCGCAGCCACTGGCCACCCACCGGGAACCCGCCGAAACCCTTGGCCTCTGCGATGCCGGCGCGCTGCAGCAGCGGGAGCGCGCCGCCGCCCGCACCGACGAAGACGAACTTGGCGTTGAGCTTGCGCTTGGCGCCGGTGCGCCGGTTGACCACCTTGAGGGTCCAGCTGCCGTCGGACTGCTTGTCCAGGTCGCGGACCTCGTGGCCGAAGTAGGTGGTCATGCCCTGCTTGGCGGCGAAGCCGATGAGCTGGCGCGACAGCGAACCGAAGTCCACGTCGGTGCCGTCCTGGGTCCAGTTCAGCGCCACCGGGTCGGAGAAGTCGCGCTGCTCGGACATCAGCGGCAGCCGGCGGGTGAACTCGTCGCGGTCGTCGATGAACTCCATCGTGGCGAACAGCGGGTTGGTGACCAGCGCGTCGTACCGCTTGCGCAGGTACTGCACGTTCTTGGCGCCGCTGACGAAGCTGACGTGCGGTATCGGGTTGAGGAAGCTGCGCACGTCGGGAAGCACGCCGTTCTCCACGGCGTAGGACCAGAACTGGCGCGACACCTGGAACTGCTCGTTGACGTGCACGGCCTTGGCGATGTCGATGGTGCCGTCGGGCAGTTCGGGGGTGTAGTTCAGTTCGCACAGCGCCGAGTGGCCGGTGCCCGCGTTGTTCCACGGGTCGCTGCTCTCCGCGGCGGCGCCGTCGAGCCGCTCGATCAGCGTGATCGACCAGTCGGGCTCCACCAGCCGGATCAGGGCGGCCAGCGTCGCGCTCATGATCCCCGCGCCCACCAGCACGACGTCGGTCTGGGTGGCTGCCTCTGACTTCGACACTCGGCCCTCACATGCTCACACGGTCCGTTCGAGACGGTTCAGCTCCCAGGTTATCCCGACACCGTTGCCCCAAACCGGCCCAGGGCTGTGCAACTCCTCACCCCCGTGCCGGTGCGCGGGCTCTAAGGTGGCTGTCGTGACCGGCTGGGAGCCCGACGTTCTGCCCGGCTACTGGCAGCACACCGTGGAGCTGGGCGCCGACCCCGACGGGGAGGGCGAACTCTTCGCGACCGTGGTGCGTCGCGGCGACGCCCGCCCGGCCGCGCACGCGGTGCTGCTGGTGCACGGGTTCACCGACTACTTCTTCCACACCGAGCTGGCCGACCGGCTGGCTGCCCGCGGCTTCGCGTTCTACGCGCTCGACCTGCACAAATGCGGGCGCTCGTGGCAGCCGGGGCAGACTCCGCACTTCACCACCGACCTGAGCCGGTACGACGCCGAACTGGAGCGGGCGTGCGAGATCGTCGCGGCCGAGACCGGCGGCGCCGACGTCCTGGTGATGGCGCACTCGGCGGGCGGGCTGATCGTCCCGCTGTGGCTGGACCGGCTGCGGCGACGTGACCGCACCGCGCAGTGCCATGTCACCGGTCTGGTGCTCAACAGCCCGTGGCTGGATCTGCAGGGCCCGGCGATCCTGCGGTTCGCCGGCACCTCGGCGGCGATGTCAGCGGTGTCGCGGCTGCGCAAGCGGCAGGTGGTGCGCACCCCGGTGCCCGAGGGCGGCTACGGCGCCTCACTGCACCGCGACTACGCCGGCGAATTCGACTACAACCTGGACTGGAAACCGGTCGGCGGGTTCCCCGTCACCGTCGGCTGGCTCGCCGCCATCCGGCGCGGGCACGCCCGGTTGCACCGCGGACTGGACGTCGGCGTGCCCAATCTGATCCTTCGGTCCGACCACAGCGTGCGCGAGGTGCGCGACCCGGCGGGCCTCGACGCCATCCAGCGCGGTGACGCGGTGCTCGACGTCCGGCAGATCGCGAGGTGGGCGGGCTGCATCGGGAACCGCACGACAGTGGTGCCGGTGGCCGACGCCAAGCACGACGTGTTCCTCTCCCTGGCCGGGCCACGGGCGGTGGCCTACCGTGAACTGGACCGCTGGCTGGATGGGTACCTGACGGACACACGTTCCGACACGCCGTCGGCACGATCCCGACAGGAGTGATGGGTATGGCGGACTTCGACATCGCGATCATCGGCACCGGATCGGGCAACTCCGTCCTCGATGACCGCTACCTCGGCAAGCGGGTTGCCATCGCGGAGAAGGGGCTGTTCGGCGGCACGTGCCTCAACGTCGGCTGCATCCCGACCAAGATGTTCGTCTACGCCGCGGGTGTCGCCCAGCAGATCCACGACTCGGCCCGCTTCGGCGTCGACGCCCACGTCGACGCGGTGCGCTGGACCGACATCGTCTCGCGGGTGTTCGGCCGCATCGACCCGCTCGCCAGCGGCGGGGAGCAGTACCGCCGGTCGTCGCCCGACGTGGAGGTGTTCGCCAGCCACGCCCGGTTCGCCCCGGCGGGTTCCGGTGCCGACGGCTACCGGCTGCGCACCGACGACGGCGACGAGTTCACCGCCGACCAGGTGGTGCTGGCCGCGGGTTCGCGGGCGACGGTGCCGCCGGCCATCCTGGACTGCGGCGTGGCCTATCACACCAGCGACAGCATCATGCGCATCTCGGAGCTGCCGGAGCACATCGTCATCGTCGGCGGCGGTTTCGTGGCCGCCGAGTTCGCGCACGTCTTCTCGTCGCTGGGTTCCCGGGTGACGATCGTGCTGCGCGGCACGACGATGCTCACCCACTGCGACGACACCATCTGCGAACGGTTCACCGACATCGCGGGCAAGAAGTGGGAGATCCGCAGCCGCCGCAACATCGTCAGTGGCAAGTCCGACGACTCCGGGGTCACGCTGCACCTCGACGACGGCTCGAATCTGCACGCCGACACCCTGCTCGTCGCCACCGGCCGCATCCCCAACGGCGATCAGCTCGACGCCCACCACGCCGGCGTCAAGGTCGAGGACGGGCTGGTGGTCGTCGACGACTTCCAGCGCACCACGGCGCGAAACGTCTACGCGCTGGGCGACATCAGCTCGCCGTATCAGCTCAAGCACGTCGCCAACCACGAGGCGCGGGTGGTCAAGCACAACCTGCTGCAGGACTGGGACGACACCGACAACCTGATGCCCGCCAACCACCGCAACGTGCCGTCGGCGGTGTTCACCGAGCCGCAGATCGCGTCGGTCGGGCTGACCGAAAACGAGGCCCGCGCAGCGGGATACCGCATCCGGTCGAAGGTGCAGGACTACGGCGACGTCGCCTACGGCTGGGCGATGGAGGACTCGACCGGCTTCGCCAAGCTGATCGTCGACGACGACACCGGGTTGCTGCTCGGCGCGCACATCATGGGACACCAGGCGTCGTCGATCATCCAGCCGCTCATCCAGGCGATGGCTTTCGACCTGCCCGCTCAGGACATGGCCCGCGGCCAGTACTGGATCCACCCGGCGCTGCCGGAGGTCGTCGAGAACGCCCTGCTGGCGCTGTGCGGCGAGCCACCGTGGCCACCGCCCCGCCGGCACTGATTCACGGCGAGCGCACCATTGGGCACTGCGGCGAGCCACCGTGGCCACCGCCCCGCCGGCACTGATTCACGCCGCGCAGCAGTCGCGGGGCAGATAGCCGCGGGCAGCGGCCACCTCGACCAGCAGCCGGCGCAGATGCCTGCGGCCGCGGTGCAGCCGCGACATCACGGTGCCGAGCGGGATGTCGAGGATTGTCGCGATCTCCTTGTAGCGCAAGCCTTCGACGTCGGCGTAGTAGACCACCATCCGCTGGTCCTCCCGCAGCGCCTGCAGCGCCGCGCGGACGTCCTCGTCGCCCATCGCCTCCAGCGCCGCGAGTTCGGCCGAGGGCAGGCCCCGTGACGAATGTTGCGCTCCCGCAGCGAGTTGCGCGTCGGTGAAGTCATCGGAGAGCACCTCGTCGGGCCTGCGCTGCGCGGCACGGTAGGAGCTGATCCAGGTGTTGGTCAGGATGCGCAGCAGCCAGGCCCGCAGGTTGGTGCCGTCGGCGTAGGAGCCGAACCCGGCGTAGGCCTTCGCCATGGTCTCCTGGACCAGGTCCTCGGCGTCGGCGGTGTTGTGGGTGTAGCGCCGCGCGGCCCTGAAGAGCTGGTCCAGCAAGGGCAGTGCGTCCCGCTCGAAGCGGGCCCTGCGCTGGTCGTGATCCTCTGTCGCGGTTGCCACGCCGACAGCCTGGCATCTCAAGTGGACTTGAGGTCAAGCGATTTTCAGCGCGCCGGAACCACGAAGCCCCATGGCAGTTCCAACCGGTGGGCGGCCAGCAGGGCGGTGTCGGCGAGCACCGAGCCGATCGGCCCGTCGGCGACGACGACTCCGCCGTCCATCACCACCGCCCGCTCGCACAGCTGCGCGGCGTACGGCAGGTCGTGGGTCACGACGAGCATCGTGGAGTCGAGTGTCAGCAGGGTCTCGGCGAGTTCGCGGCGCGCCACCGGGTCGAGGTTGGCCGACGGTTCGTCGAGCACCAGGATCTCGGGCCGGCAGGCCAGCACGGTGGCCAGTGCCGCGCGCCTGCGCTGTCCGGCCGACAGGTGCGACGGGTTGCGATCGGCGAGTCCGGTCGCCGAGACCGCCGCCAGCGCCTCGCGCACGCGGCTGTCCAGCTCGTCGCCGCGCACCCCGAAGTTGGCAGGCCCGAACGCCACGTCCTGCGCGACCGTCGGCATGAACAGTTGGTCGTCGGGGTCCTGGAACACCAGACCCACCCGGCGCCGGATGTCGCGTACGGTCTTGCGGCCGACGGTGACACCACCGATCGCGACCGAACCGGCCGTCGCCGTCAGCACGCCGTTGAGGTGCAGCATCAACGTGGTCTTGCCGGCCCCGTTCGGCCCGAGCACCGCCACCCGTTCACCGGCGGTGACGGTCAGGTCGAGCCCGTTGAGTGCGGCCCGGCCGTCGGGATAGGTGTGGTGCAGTCCCTCGATCCGCACCGCCGCAGGCACATTCATGCGGACACCCAGGCCGCCGCGCAGACCGCAACGGCCGTCATGGCCGGCGCCATCGCGGCGGCCCACAGTGCAGGCCTGGCGCGGGCAGGAGCGCCGACGGCGGCGAGATCGGGTGCCGCGCCGTCGAATCCGCGTGACAGCATGGCGACGTACACGCGTTCCCCTCGTTCGAAAGACCTCAGGAACAGGGTGCCGATCCCGCGAGCGACGGCGCCGGCCTGATGCAGCGCCCGCGGCGAGTCGCCGCGCGAGATTCGCGCCATCCGCATGCGTCCCGCCTCCGCGGTGAGCAGATCGACGTAGCGGATCATCAGCACCAGCACGGACGTCAGCACGGCGGGTACCCTCAGCCGGCTCAGCGCGGCGGGCAGCGCGGTGGCCTGCGTGGTGGCGGCGAACGTCAACGCGGCCGCCACCCCGAGCGTGCCCTTGACGACGATGCCCCACGCCGCATAGAGGCCGGTGACCGAGAGGTCCAGCCCGGCGACGGTGACCCTCGCACCGCCGTCGGTGAACGGCAGCAGCGCCGCGAGGACGACGAAGGGCGCCTCGATGAGCATGCGCGGCAGCACCCAGCGCGCCGGGATGCGGGCGACCGACCAGCACGCCACCACGACGGCGGCATACGCCGCGTACGGCCAGAACATCTCCCTGGGGGTTGCGACGACCGCGAGGACGAACACGACCAGGCAGACGATCTTGACCTCGGCAGGCGTCCGGTGCACGACCGTGTCGCCGTGGCGGTAGAGCGGGTGTGCGCCTGCGCCCATGGGCTAGCGCTTGCTTCTGGCGATGCCCCAGAAGGCCACGCCCGCCACGGCGAGTGTGACCAGCGCGCCGACGATTCCGGCGATGCCACCGGTCGCGGCGTGCCCGCTGATCGCGTAGTCGGCCAGTGGCGACGACGCCAGTGGATGCTCGCTGGCGTGCTGCGCGATGCAGGCTCCGCTGAGTTCCTCGCCCGCAGCGGTCTCCACCACCGCGCAGCCCTGCAGCGTCGCCGAGTCGAGACCGTCTGGGCTGCCGCTGGCGAGGTAGGACAGCCCGCCTGCGATCACCAGCACGGCGGCGGCGAAGGCGAACCAGAACACAGACCGTCGCGTCATGCCGGCACCCCGGCGCGCGTCGAGCGGCGCAGCAGATGCACCAGGTCGGGCCGGGCGCCTGCGACGGCCACCACGGTGAGGGCGGTGATGAGTCCTTCACCGATGCCGATCAGCACGTGGGTGACGAACATGTAGCCGGCGACCGTGGACAGCGACGCCCCGCCCGCACCGCCGAGCGCGAACTCGACGACGAATCCCATTGCCGCGCAGACCGTCCCGACGAGTGCGGCGACGAAGGAGATGCCGCCCAGCGTCCTGGTGGACACCTCGCCGCGGCGCCGGGCCAGCGTGAGCCCCAGCACCGCCGTGCCGTAGCCGGCCAACACACCGACCACCGCCATGTTGGTGATGTTCGTGCCCAGCGCGCTCACCCCGCCGTCGGCGAACAGCAGCGACTGCACCACAAGCACGATCGCGATGCACAGCGCCCCGGTGTACGGGCCGACGAGGATCGCGGCCAGCGCGCCGCCGAGCAGATGCCCGCTGACACCGGGCAGGATCGGGAAGTTCACCATCTGCACCGCGAAGATGAACGCGGCGACCAGTCCGGCCAGCGGCACGGCGCGCTCGTCGAGTTCGGCGCGGGCCCTGACGGTGCAGAATCCGACTGCCGCAACGGCGATCACGGCGAAGATCAGTGACACCGGCGCACTGACGATGCCGTCGCTCATGTGCATGGCGACGACGCTGGTGGCGGCCATCCGATGAGCCTATGACCGCACCCGACATATGTCCAGATGAACAGATGGACAGATGAACCGAGGTCAGCGCTTCGTCGCCGTCACGACCAGATACTCGGCCTCCCAGACCGCACGGTCACCGTCGCCCCGGTCGGCCTCGACGAGGAATCGAAGGAAGTCCCGGTCCAGCGCCTCGACCCGGTCCGGCGCGGCGGCGTTGTGCGCATAGGTCGCGATCGTCGGCCCGTAGTTGCGCTTCCAGTACTCCCGGAACTGTGCGGGCGTCGTGCAGTGGTCGAGCACCACCGTCCGGCGCTCGAACGCCCACCCGGTCACGCGGTCGCCGAACAGGCCACGGAGGTGGGCCTCGTCGCCCCACATCGGCGGCGATCCGGCACCGGGAGGCGGTGGCGGGGCGTAGGGCTTCATGGTGGCGAACAACTGCCCGACGAAGCCCGATGGCGTCCAGTTGACCATGCCGATGGTGCCGCCGGGCCGGAGCACCCGGATCAACTCACCGGCGGTGACATCGTGATGCGGCGCGAACATCGCACCGACACAGGACATCACGGTGTCGAAGGCGTCGTCGGCGAACGGCAGCGCCTCGGCGTCGGCCTCCACCCATTCCAGCTGGACTCCGCGCGTGTCGGCGATCCGCCTGCCGGCGTCGAACAGTTCCGGCGCCAGGTCGCAGGCGGTCACGATCGCTCCGGCAGCCGCCGCGGGGATGGCGGCATTGCCGGATCCGGCCGCCACGTCGAGCACCCGGTCGCCAGGCCGCACCCCGCACGCCCGCACCAGTGCCGGGCCAAGGGACGGGATCAGCTCCGCGGCGACGGCCGGGTAGTCACCCGACGCCCACAGCGCGCGGTGCTTCGCCTTGAGCGCCCGGTCGGCCTCGTCGACCGTCGTGTGTTCAGTGGTCATCAGTCCTCCAGGTCTCGGTGGTCATGTGGTCTCGGTGGTCGTGGTCGTCTCCAGGATCGGCGGCGACGGTTCGGCGGACCTTCGGCGTTCGTTGAATGCGCAGCTCAGGGGGCGAGAAGGCGTCGCAGGGCCGCCCGGGCGATCGCCATGGCCTCGGGGCCGGACAGGATCGCGGGATCCTCGGCGAACCGGTCGTCGCCGGGCCGCGCACGGCGCAGC
>NZ_JAUMSQ010000298.1:0-10674 GCF_030519285.1 Mycolicibacterium arseniciresistens | reverse complement strand
GGGCGGACCGGGCCGGCGGGCCGGGCCCTGGCCGGGCCGCTGGGAACGCCCCCACGGCGGCGGACCACTCGGAGAACCAGGTGTGGGCGCACCGCCGCGCTCAGCCGCCTGCCCCTTGCGGGCATCGCTGGCTGACCGGTCGTGGCGCCCTTCGCTATTCACTGGCCGTGCGCGCACGACTGCGCGCCGTTCGGGTGCCGCGCGACTTCTTGGGGGGTGGAATCGCGCCTAGCACATATGACTTCACAAGGTGATTCCACTCGCAGGTCCGGCATACCTCCACCACGTGTACGGAGAATTCGTCGAATCGGGTCGCCAGCAGCACGAGCTCCTCGGCGGTACGCGCCGACCCCGACACCGCGCCGAGGTGATCGCCGAACACCCACGACACCAGGGTCAGCTGCTCCTTGCGACAGATCGGGCACATCACCGAGCTCTGCTTGCCATGGAACTTCGCGGCCCGCAGCAGATAAGGATTGGCGTCGCAGACCTCCGAGACACCGGTGCGTCCCGAGTACACCTCGGCCAGCAGAGACCGCCGCCGAAGGGCGTAGTCCACCACCTGTCGCTGCAGTCGCACGGAGACCAGAGTACGTCGGGGCCACGACCACCGAAGGCCGACTGCATCGGCACGTCCGGGTTGACCCGTCTGGACTGCGCCGATGGCCCTACGATCATCGTCGTGGCGACAGCGGGATCGGGGCGGCGGACGTCTGGCACCCGAGCGAGGGACACCGACCGGAACGACACGTGCAAGGTGCTCGACACCGCGCTGGCCGAAGGTCAGCTGTCGATGACCGAGCACGGCGAACGGGTGAAGGCCGCCACCAATGCCGCCACGCTCGGCGACCTGCAGGCGTTGATGAGCGATCTGCAGACCGCCGCACCGGCGCAGATGCGCGATCTCAAGGAGCCCCGCAAGCTGCCCCAGCCCGGCACCGGCGCCGGCTGGGGCCTGCGCCTGGCGACCGCGGCGGTGCTGGTGCTCTTCGGCATCGCCGTCGGCTGGGGGCTGTACGGCAACACCAGTTCGCCGCTGAGCTTCGAGACCGATCCGGGCGCGAAGGCCGACGGCATCCCCGCGCGTGTGCTCACCCCGCCGCGGCAGCTGCTGTCCCTCGGCGGCATCAACGGGTTGTTCGAGCAGATGCGCAAGAAGTTCGGCAGCACCGAGGGCTTCGAACTCGACATCCGGCCCGACCAGGCCTATCTGCGGATCCCCGACCCCCGCGACGCCCGCCGCACGTTGATGTACACCTACGCCGGCGGTTGGAGTGACGATCCGTCGGAGTCCAACACCGACTCCGACGCCCGCCCGATCGACCTGGCGAGGTTCAACGTCGAGGCGGTGCTCGGGGCGATGCGCGGCGGTCCGCAGACGGTCGGGCTTCCGGCCAACGATCCGGCCCAACTGCGGCTGGACATCAGTCCCTCCGACGATCCGCTGACGCCCGGCGACGTCAGGCTCATGGTCTACGTGGACGGCGAGTTCAAGGACGGGCACTTCACCCTCACCCCCGACGGCGAACTCAAGGACGTCTATCGGGCTTCCTGACCGCCACCGCGGGTGAACCGCGGGTGAACGAATGTGCGCGCTGATGTAGCGTCATATATATCGGCGCGATACAGTTGGCCGAGGTGTTGAAGCGTCGTAACGGCGCGAGCAAATTTCTGCCGAAGGGGGTGAATCGATGCTGGAGCTCGCCATTCTGGGTCTTCTGCTCGAGTCGCCCATGCACGGCTACGAGTTGCGCAAACGCCTGACCGGTTTACTCGGCGCTTTCCGGGCGTTCTCCTACGGTTCGCTCTACCCGGCGCTGCGGCGCATGCAGGCCGACGGCCTCATCGCCGAGGACGCCGCGCCCGAGGGCACGCTCACGCGCCGCCGCGCGCGGCGGGTCTACCGGCTCACCGACACCGGCAAGGCGCGGTTCACCGAACTCGTCGCCGACACCGGTCCCCAGAACTACTCCGACGACGGATTCGGAGTGCACCTGGCCTTCTTCAACCGCACCCCGGCCGAGGCCCGGATGCGGATCCTCGAGGGGCGCCGTCGTCAGGTGGAGGAACGCCGGGAAGGCCTGCGTGAAGCAGTTGCACGGGCCAGCAGCTCATTCGATCGCTATACCCGCCAGCTGCATCAGCTCGGGCTGGAGTCCAGCGAACGAGAAGTGAAGTGGCTCAACGAGCTGATCGCGGCAGAACGTCAGGGCCAGGGGCGCGCTGACAACGCGTGAGAAAACCAATACAGCTGAGCAGTACCGAATCAGTATCGAGAGGGAGAACGTCCACATGACCGAGCACGTCGGAGCCGGCCAGCCGGCGACATCGAATTCAGAAGTCAGGGTCGCCATCGTCGGTGTGGGCAATTGCGCGTCCTCATTGGTGCAGGGCGTGCAGTACTACCACGATGCCGATGAGACGGCGACCGTGCCCGGTCTGATGCACGTCAAACTCGGCCAGTACCACGTGCGCGACGTCAAGTTCGTCGCCGCATTCGACGTCGACGCCAAGAAGGTCGGGTTCGACCTGTCCGAGGCGATCTTCGCGTCGGAGAACAACACGATCAAGATCGCCGACGTGCCGCCGACCAATGTGACGGTGCAGCGCGGCCCGACGCTCGACGGGATCGGCAAGTACTACGCCGAGACCATCGAGGTGTCCGACACCGAGGCCGTCGACGTCGTCAAGGCGCTCAAAGACGCCCGCGTCGACGTGCTGGTGTCGTACCTGCCGGTGGGCTCCGAAGAGGCCGACAAGTTCTACGCCCAGTGCGCGATCGACGCCGGTGTGGCGTTCGTCAACGCGCTGCCGGTGTTCATCGCCAGCGACCCGGTGTGGGCGAAGAAGTTCGAGGACGCCGGTGTGCCGATCGTCGGCGACGACATCAAGAGCCAGGTTGGCGCCACCATCACCCACCGCGTGATGGCCAAGCTGTTCGAGGACCGCGGCGTGCAGCTCGACCGCACGATGCAGCTCAACGTCGGCGGCAACATGGACTTCCTCAACATGCTCGAGCGTTCGCGGCTGGAGTCCAAGAAGATCTCCAAGACGCAGGCCGTCACCTCCAACCTGCAGCGCGAGTTCAACACCAAGGACGTCCACATCGGACCGTCCGACCACGTCGGCTGGCTCGACGACCGCAAGTGGGCCTACGTGCGCCTCGAGGGCCGCGCCTTCGGTGACGTGCCGCTGAACCTGGAGTACAAGCTCGAGGTGTGGGACTCGCCGAACTCCGCAGGCGTCATCATCGACGCGGTGCGCGCCGCCAAGATCGCCAAGGATCGCGGCATCGGCGGCCCCGTCGTCGCCGCCTCGGCGTACCTGATGAAGAGCCCGCCGCAGCAGCTGCCGGACGACATCGCCCGCACGCAGCTCGAGAGCTTCATCGAGGGCTGACTCTTTCCCGTTGACTCTGCGCTCAGGGCGTGCGTCTCTCGCACTTGTTCGCCCTGGGCGCAGAGTCATTTCATGGGTAAGGTCCGCGGCGTGATCACCGACGATCAACTGCCGACCCTCGACGAATTCGCGCTGCTGCCCGAGAACGCCGAGCAGGCGGGCGTCTCCGAGATTCCTCCGGCGCAGCGCGTCCACCGCGGCGGGATCAGCGCACTGAAGTTCGGCGACGCATCGCCGCGCGTGGTGTTCCTGCACGGCGGCGGGCAGAACGCGCACACCTGGGACACCGTGATCCTGGGCCTCGGGCAACCCGCCCTGGCAATCGACCTGCCCGGCCACGGCCGGTCCGCGTGGCGCGAGGACGGCGACTACGGCCCGCGGGAGAACGCCGTCGCGATCACCCCGGTGCTGCGTGAGCTCGCGGCGTCGGCCGACCTGATCGTCGGGATGTCGCTGGGCGGCCTCACCGCCATCCGGCTGGCCGCCGCCGAACCCGACCTCGTGCCCCGGCTGGTGCTGGTCGACGTCACGCCGTCGGCGCCCGAGCGGCACACCGAGATGACCGATGCGCAGAAGGGCACCGTCGCGCTGGTTCAGGGTGACCGCACCTTCCCGAGCTTCCAGGCGATGCTCGACGTCACCGTCGCCGCGGCCCCGCATCGCGACCCGAAATCGTTGCGGCGCGGCGTGTTCCACAACACCAAGCAGCTCGACGACGGCACCTGGACGTGGCGGTACGACTCCTTCCGCACCGGCGACGGCTTCGAGGGGCTGTGGGACGACGTGCCAGCCCTGACCATGCCCACCACGCTGGTGCGCGGCGCGAACTCGCACTTCGTCAACGACGAGGACGCCGAGGCGTTCAGCCGCAACGCACCCGGCTTCCTGCGCACCGTCGTCGTCGCCGATTCCGGGCACTCGGTGCAGGGCGACCAGCCGCTCCGACTGATCGAGATCCTGCGCGAAGAGCTCGCGTAGTCCACTACTCACGCCGTGCGGGCGCCGCCGTGTGATCGTCGGGAGACGATCGACGGGAGCAAACATGACCGCCAGTGGATACGCACAGTGACCACCATGGAGGGCCGCTGGCGCCACTCCTTCGAAGAGGACCACGAAGGCATCCGGGTGTACCGCCCCGACGACTACGACTTCCCGCCGTCCCGCCGCCGCGGCGGCGTCGAGTTCGGCGCCGACGGCACCTTCCTCGACTGGGGTCCGTCGACGCCCGACGTCAACGGCAGGCCCGGCTCGTGGACGGTCGACGAGGCGATGCGACAGCTCGAGCTGACCATCGGCGACTGGCACCGCATCATCGAGGTGGTCTGCCTACGGGCCGACCGGCTCGAGCTCCGCATCCGAACGCCGTGAAGGCCACACGTCGCCTGCTGTTCACCCAATGCTTCCCGGACGTCGACCCGCCTGCCGTAGGTTTCGGCTGGTCCCGACCGCCCAGCCCGCGGCCGGTGAGTGGAAGGAAACTGCCCCCATGGCGCTTGTGCCACTGAACCTGTTCGTCTCCCACGACGGCCGGTCCTCGCGACAACACATCACCTGCCGCTACAAGTGCGGTGACGCCTGCTCCAAGCCCGCGCCGAACACCAGCGACAACGAGTACTTCGGCGACATCGTCAAGGCGGTCTCCCGCCGCTCGATGATCCGGGCCACCGGCGTGACCGTGCTGGCCGTCGGCGCGGGATCCGTGCTCGCGGCCTGCGGCACCGAGGATGCGCCCCAGGGCTCGCCCACCACGTCGGCCCCACCCGAGACGCCGCCGGGAATGAAGTTCAGCGCCGTCGCCCCCAACAGCGAGGACGCCGTCGTCGTGCCCGAGGGGTACCAGCAGGGCGTCGTGATCAGCTGGGGCGACCCGGTGCTGCCCGGTGCGCCGAAGTTCGACGTCACCAAGCAGACCGCCGCCGCGCAGCGCGGACAGTTCGGCTTCAACAACGACTTCGCCGCGCTGCTCCCGGTCGACGGCACGCCCGGCCACTTCCTGCTGGTCACCAACTTCGAGTACGTCACGCCGCAGTTCATGTTCCCCGGCTACAAAGCCGACGCCCCGACGCGAGAGCAGTTCGACATCGAGATCGCCGCGATCGGCATGGGCGTCGTCGAGGTCGAGCGGGCGCCCGGCGGCGGCCTGCGCCCCGTGATGGGCCGCTACAACCGCCGCATCACCGCCGACACCCCGTTCACGCTGACCGGCCCCGCCGCCGGCACCGACTTCGTCAAGACGGCGGCCGACCCGACCGGCCGGACCGTGCTCGGCACCTTCGCCAACTGTGCCGGCGGCGTCACCCCGTGGGGCACCGTGCTGTCCGGCGAGGAGAACTTCCACTCCTACTTCGGGGCGGCCGAAGGTGCGCCGAAGCCCAGCCCGGTGGACGCCGACCGCCAGGACCGCTACGGCGTCGCGCTCGAACCGTCCGAACTCCTGTGGGAGACCTTCGATCCCCGCTTCGACGTGTCGAAGTCCCCGAACGAGGTCAACCGCTTCGGCTACGTCGTCGAACTCAATCCGTGGGACCCGGCGTCGACACCGGTGAAGCACTCCGCGATGGGCCGGCTCAAGCACGAGGGCGCCAACATCTACGTCACCGGCGACGGTTCCGTGGTCGCCTACACCGGCGACGACGAACGCTTCGACTACATGTACAAGTTCGTGTCGAGCCGCAAGATCCAGCCCGGCCGCGAGCCGGCCGCCATGGCCAACAACATGGCCATCCTCGACGAGGGCACGCTGTACGTCGCCAAGCTGACCAGTGACATCCCGGCCGGCGAGATCGACGGGTCGGGCAAGCTGCCCGCCAAGGGTTCGTTCAGCGGCACCGGCACCTGGCTGCCGCTGCTGCGCTCGGGCCCGAACGGGCAGGCCGAGTCGCTGGTGCCCGGGATCACCGCGCAGGAGGCGGCGGTGTTCACCCGGATGGCCGCCGACAAGGCAGGCGCCACCAAGATGGACCGCCCGGAGGACTTCGAGGCCGACCCGAAGACCGGGAAGGTCTACGTCGCGCTGACCAACAACGACGAGCGCGGCGCTCCGGGTGAGGCGCCGGTCGATGCGGCCAACCCCCGCAACGACAACAAGAGCGGGCAGGTCCTCGAGATCACCGACAACCACACCGGCACCGACTTCACCTGGGACCTGCTGCTGGTGTGCGGTGACCCCGCCGCGGCCGACACCTACTTCGCCGGGTTCGACAAGACGAAGGTCAGCCCGATCTCGTGCCCGGACAACCTGGCGTTCGACAGCCACGGCAACCTGTGGATCTCCACCGACGGCAATGCGCTCGACTCCAACGACGGCCTGTTCGCCGTCGCTTTGGACGGGCCCAACCGCGGGGAGACCAAGCAATTCCTCACCGTGCCGCTCGGTGCGGAGACCTGCGGCCCGGTGATCACCGACGACCTCGTCACCGTCAGCGTGCAGCATCCCGGCGAGTTCGACGACAACAGCATCGACAACCCGAAGTCCCGCTGGCCGGAGGGCGGCAACGGCACGGCGCGGCCGTCGGTGGTCGCGGTGTGGAAGGCCGACGGCCAGATCGGCGTGTGAGCGGCGGGCCGCTAACATCGGCGGATGTCGCCGGCCGAGCTCGTCAGCATCGACCTCGCCCATGAGGGCAATGAGGCCTCGGACCTCGTGCACGTCGACAACGACGCGCTGCTGGACGCACACGGCTGGGACCTCGGCTTCTGGACCGTACTCGACGAAGGTGCGGCCGAGGACTGCATCGCCGTGCTCGGGCACGCCCGCGGCGCGGCGCCGGACAGCGGCTGGGACATCCACCCGCTGCCTGCCGTCGCCGGCCGGGAGAAGGGACGCACCGAGGACGCCGAAGCGGTCGCGCGGCACGCCGGTTGGGTCTACGTGGTGGGGTCGCACTACGGGTCCAAGGGCGGACCGCTACAGGCCAAGCGCGCCTTCATCGCCCGCTTCGACGAACAGTCGATCGACCGCACAGTGCCCGAAGCCGAGCTGCCCCTTGACATCCGACGCAACAAGTTCGGGCTGCACCGGCTGATCAACGACGCGCTCGACGCGTCCCACGTCGTCGCGATCACCCCGGGCGACACCGTGCGCACCCGCTTCATCGCCAGCACCATCGAACGCGGCACCCAGCGTGACAAGAGCTGGGTCGACCGGTTGACCGAGCGCGACGTGCCGGTCAACATCGAGGGCGCCGCCTTCCGCCCGAACGGCAATCTCCTGCTGGCACTGCGCTTCCCGTCGACCGCGGAAGGAGAGCCGATCCTCGTCGAGCTGTCCGGCGTGCCCGCCATGTTCGACGGTGAGGCCGACGCGCCGACCGTCGTCCGGGTATGGGAACTGGCGGGGGTGTCCCCGCCGGGCGCGCTCGTCGGCTTCCGTGCCCTGTCCCGGTCGGGCGAGGACGTCTACGACGCGATCGTCGGCTCGATCGACGCGACAGGCAAGGGCTCGGTGCTGCTCGAAGATCACCCCGAGGGCGCCGACGCGCACTGTGCGCACTGGCGCTTCACCCTGCCCGGCGACGACCAGCACGCAGGCCCCGTGCACGCCGAGCTGGTTCGCGACTTCCCCGACCTCCGCAACGTCGAAGGCCTCGCCGTCGAAGGCGGACAGACCTACTACGTCACCGACGAAGACCATCGAATCCAGCTGCGATTCGGCTGAACGTCGCGGCGCCCGCTGTCCGGCAGCGGTTACCGTGGCGAGGTGACCTCAGCCTCAACCCGCCCCGTGCGCATCGGCGTTCAGCTCCAGCCCCAGCACTCCCCCGAATACCGCCACATCCGCGACGCCGTCCGGCGCTGCGAGGACATCGGCGTCGACGTCGCCTTCAACTGGGACCACTTCTTCCCCCTCTACGGCGACCCCGAGGGCGCGCACTACGAATGCTGGACCATGCTCGCGGCGTGGGCCGAGCAGACCTCGCGCATCGAGATCGGCGCGCTGGTGAGCTGCAACTCCTACCGCAACCCGGAACTGCTGGCCGACATGGCGCGCACCGTCGACCACATCTCCGAAGGCCGGCTGATCCTCGGCATCGGTTCGGGCTGGAAGCAGAAGGACTACGACGAGTACGGCTACGACTTCGGCACCGCGGGCAGCCGTTTGAACGACCTCGCGGCGGCGCTGCCGCGCATCAAGTCCCGGCTGGCCAAGCTCAACCCCGCGCCCACCCGCGACATCCCGATCCTGATCGGCGGGCAGGGCGAGAAGAAGACGCTGCGCATGGTCGCCGAGTACGCCGACATCTGGCACGGCTTCACCGACCGCAGCACCTACCCCGGCAAGGCCGAGGTGCTCGACCGGCACTGCGCCGACGTCGGCCGCGAACCGTCGGCCGTCGAACGCTCCTCCGGAGTGCCCGAACGCGGACACGACGCGATGCTCGCCGAGGCCGACGCGCTCGTCGGGCTGGGCGTCACCCTGCTCACCATCGGCGTCAACGGCCCCGACTACGACCTGTCGGCCGCCGAGGCGCTGTGCCGGTGGCGCGACGAGCGGGCGGGCTGACCCCGCCCGCCTGACCCCGTGAGACACTGAGCGCCAGCCGACTGGGGGGTCAGCGCGAATGCCGAAGAAGTACGGGGTCAAGGAGAAGGACCAAGTCGTCGCGCACGTCATCAACCTGGTGATGACGGGCAAGCTGCGCGGCGGTGACCGCATCGACCGCAACGAGATCGCCAAGGACCTCGGCCTGAGCCGGGTGCCGATCCAGGAGGCGATGGTGCAACTCGAGCACGACGGCATCGTGTCGACGCGGTACCACCGCGGCGCGTTCGTCGAGCCGTTCGACGAGGCCGCGCTACGTGAACACCACGAGCTGTACGGGATCCTGAACGGCCTCGCCGCTGCGCGTGCCGCGACGGACCCCACGCCGCGGCTGCTCGCCCGGCTCGACAGCGCGCTGCACGCGCTGCGTTCGGCGAAGGATCCGAGGTCGTTCCAGGAAGCCTGCTGGCACTACCGCGACACCGTCAACGACGAGTACGCAGGCCCGCGGCTGCAGGCCGCGATCCGCGCCGCGCAGAGCTTCGCGCCGTCGGAATTCTGGACCACCTACCCGAAGAGCAAGCAGGAGTTCCTGCCCGGCTACGAGGACGAGACCCGGGCGATCCGCGACGGCGACCCCGACGCGGCGCGGGCGGTGTGGGCGCACCGGGCTGAACTGATGGCCACGATCATGATCGCCGAACTGACCCGGCGCGGCGTCCTGGGCGACTTGCGATCGCATTGAGGCCTACCGGCGCACCCTGAGGCGGGCGGCCGATAGGTTGCCTTCATGAGCGCCCGACGACTTCCCGCGGTGGCGGCGACCGTCCTGATGGTCTGGGCGATGGTCGCCGGCCTCGGGTTCGCCGCACCGGCCGCCGCGCAGACCGACCAGTGCGCGCCGCCGGGGGTGCAGAGCGCCAGCGCGCTGCCCACCAACCTCGCTGCGGCGGATCAGGGTCCCGGCGCCGACCGGTACACCACACCGAACGTGACACCGCTGGACCGCGTCGACAAAGGCGCGCTGAACCTGAGCCGCCCCGGCGTGCTGACCGTCGGCACGCTGTCCGACGCGCCGCCGAGCATCTGCATCGACTCGGCCGGACAGTTCACCGGATTCGACAACGAACTGCTGCGCGCGATCGCCGACAAGCTGGGGCTGCGGGTCGAGTTCGTGGGCACCGAGTTCTCCGGACTGCTCGCCCAGACCGCGGCGCGGCGCTTCGACGTCGGCTCGTCGTCGATCACCACCACCGACGCCCGGCGGCAGACCGTCGGGTTCACCAACGGCTACGACTTCGGCTACTTCTCGCTGGTGGTGCCGAGCGGATCGGCGATCACCGGCTTCTCGGATTTGCGGGCGGGTCAGCGGATCGGCGTCGTGCAAGGCACCGTGCAGGAGGAGTACGTCGTCAAGACGCTCGGACTGGACCCGGTGAAGTACCCGGACTACAACACCGTCTACGCCAGCCTCAAGACCCGGCAGATCGACGCGTGGGTGGCGCCCTCGCAGCAGGCGTCCGGCACCGTCCAGGCCGGCGACCCCGCGCAGATCATCGAGAACACCTTCAGCCTGGACAATTTCGTCGCCTGGGCGGTGGCCAAGGAGAACCAGCCGCTGATCGACGCGCTCAACTCCGGGCTCGACGCGATCATCGCCGACGGCACATGGGCCCGGTTGTACTCCGACTGGGTGCCACGCGCGCTGCCGCCCGGCTGGAAGCCCGGCTCCAAGGCCGCGCCCGCGCCGCAGCTGCCCGACTTCGCCGCCATCGCCGCCCAGCAGGAGCGGC
>NZ_JAUMSQ010000297.1:0-6777 GCF_030519285.1 Mycolicibacterium arseniciresistens | reverse complement strand
GCTGCGGCGCGGACGGGTGCCCGACGGACGCTCGCGGCGCGGCCGGTCTGCGGCCGGTGCGGCGGCGGCCAGCTCACGCTTGCCACCGACGATGTCGCCCTTGTAGATCCACACCTTCACGCCGATCCGGCCGAAGGTGGTCTTGGCCTCGTAGAGGCCGTAGTCGATGTCGGCGCGCAGCGTGTGCAGCGGCACCCGGCCCTCACGGTAGAACTCCGAGCGGCTCATCTCCGCACCGCCGAGGCGGCCGGAGCACTGCACGCGGATGCCCTTGACGTTGGGCTGACGCATGGCCGACTGGATGGCCTTGCGCATCGCCCGGCGGAACGCCACGCGGTTGGACAGCTGCTCGGCGACACCCTGTGCCACCAGCTGAGCCACCGACTCCGGGTTCTTGACCTCGAGGATGTTGAGCTGGACCTGCTTCTTGGTCAGCTTCTCCAGGTCGGCGCGGATGCGGTCGGCCTCCGTGCCGCGACGGCCGATCACGATGCCGGGACGCGCGGTGTGGATGTCGACGCGGACCCGGTCACGGGTGCGTTCGATCTCCACGTCGGCGATGCCGGCACGCTCGAGGCCCGTGGCGAGAAGTCGCCGGATCGCGACGTCTTCCTTCACGTAGTCCTTGTACTGCTTGTCGGCATACCACCGGGACTTCCAGTCGGTGGTGATACCGAGGCGGAAGCCGTGGGGATTGATCTTCTGGCCCACTACTCTGAGCCCTCCTTCGCTTCGTCAGAAGCTTCTGTCTTCTTCGCGGCAGCCTTCTTGGCCGGCGCCTTCTCAGCAGTCGCCTTGGCGGGAACCGTCTTGGCGGCGGCGGCCTTGCTGCCCTGCGCGCGTCGCGAGCGGGTGCTCGCCGACGCCTCGCCTGCGGCCTTGCCACGGCCGCTGTCGCGACGCGGCCGGCTCTCGACGATCACCGTGATGTGGCTGGTGCGCTTGCGGATCCGGAACGCACGACCCTGGGCGCGCGGACGGATGCGCTTGGCGGTCGGGCCCTCATCGGCGTGGATCGTCGCCACCACGAGGGTGGACGGGTCGAGGCCGTCGTTGTTCTGCGCGTTGGCCGCCGCGCTGGCGATCACCTTGGCGACCGGCTCGCTGGCGTCCTGCGGTGCCCACCGGAGGATGTCGAGCGCCTCGGCGACGGACTTGCCGCGCACCAGGTCGATGACCCGGCGCGCCTTGCTCGCCGAGACGCGCACGAAGCGCGCCTTCGCGACAGCGGACGGATATTCGGTGACTGTTGCGGATGGAGTACTCATTACCGGCGCTTCGCCTTCCGGTCATCCTTGATGTGACCCTTGAACGTGCGGGTGGGGGCGAACTCGCCCAGCTTGTGCCCGACCATCGACTCGGTGACGAACACCGGGACATGCTTGCGGCCGTCGTGCACCGCGAACGTGTGGCCGATGAAGTCCGGGATGATGGTGGACCGGCGCGACCAGGTCTTGATGACCTGCTTGGTGTTCTTGTCGTTCTGGACGTCGACCTTCTTGAGCAGATGGTCGTCGACGAACGGGCCCTTCTTCAGGCTGCGTGGCATCGTTGGATCCTTCCCGGCCTAGCGCTTGTTCTTGCCGGTGCGCCGGCGTCGGACGATGAGCTTGTCGCTCGGCTTGTTCTTGCGGGTGCGGCCTTCCGGCTTGCCCCACGGGCTCACCGGGTGCCGACCACCGGAGGTCTTGCCCTCGCCACCACCGTGCGGGTGGTCGACCGGGTTCATCACGACACCACGGACGGTCGGGCGCTTGCCCTTCCAGCGCATCCGGCCGGCCTTGCCCCAGTTGATGTTGGCCTGCTCGGCGTTGCCGACCTCGCCGACTGTGGCGCGGCAGCGCACGTCGACGCGGCGGATCTCACCGGACGGCATACGAAGGGTCGCGTAGGGACCCTCCTTGCCCAGCAGCTGGATGCTCACACCGGCCGAGCGGCCCAGCTTGGCGCCGCCGCCCGGACGCAGCTCGACGGCGTGGATCACGGTGCCGGACGGGATGTTGCGCAGCGGCAGGTTGTTGCCGGGCTTGATGTCGGCGTTGGCGCCGGCCTCGACGATCGCACCCTGCTTGAGTCCCTGCGGCGCGATGATGTAGCGCTTTTCGCCGTCCAGGTAGTGCAGCAGTGCGATGTTCGCGGTGCGGTTCGGGTCGTACTCGATGTGCGCGACCTTGGCGTCGACGCCGTCCTTGTCGTGGCGACGGAAGTCGATGAGGCGGTAGGCCCGCTTGTGGCCGCCACCCTTGTGCCGGGTGGTGATGCGGCCGTGGGCGTTACGACCACCCTTGCCGTGCAGCGGGCGGATCAGCGACTTCTCCGGAGTCGAGCGGGTGATCTCGGCGAAATCGGAGACGCTGGCACCGCGACGACCGGGGGTCGTCGGCTTGTACTTGCGAATAGCCATGTCTACAAAGCTCTCTCTAGTCTCTCAGTCCCTGCCCCGGCTAGGCCGGCGCTCCGAACAGATCGATCGGCTTGCTGCCCGCAGCCAGCGTGACGATGGCGCGCTTGGTGCTCTTGCGCTGGCCATAGCCCGCACGGGTGCGCTTGCGCTTGCCCTGACGATTGGCGGTGTTCACCGAGTCGACCTTGACCTTGAAGATCTTCTCGATCGCGATCTTGATCTGGGTCTTGTTCGAGTCCGGGTGCACCACGAACGTGTACACGTTGTCCTCGATCAGCCCGTAGCTCTTCTCGGAGATGACCGGGGCCAGGATGATGTCGCGGGGGTCAGTCACGGTCGCCATCAGGCCGACACCTCCTCGTCCTTGGCCGCCGCGCTGCGGGTGGCCGTTGTGATGTAGGTGTTCAGCGCCTCGACGCTGAAGATCACGTCGTCGGCCTTCAACACGTCGTAGGTGTTGAGCTGGTCCGGCGAGATCACGTGCACGCCAGGCAGGTTCCGCACGCTGAGCGTGCCGGTCACGTCGGTCCGGCCGACGACCAGCAGCACCTGCGGGCGATCGGTCAGCGTGGCCAGGAACGTCTTGGCGCTCTTCGTCGACGGGGCCTGGCCCTCGACGAACTCGGTGACGGCGTGGATACGGCCGTTGCGGGCCCGGTCCGAGAGCGCCCCGCGCAGTGCGGCGGCGATCATCTTCTTCGGGGTGCGCTGGCTGTAGTCACGCGGCTGCGGGCCGTGCACGACGCCACCGCCGGTGAACTGCGGCGCGCGTGTCGAACCCTGGCGGGCACGACCGGTGCCCTTCTGCCGGTACGGCTTCTTGCCGCCGCCGCGCACCTCGCCGCGCGTCTTGGTGGAGTGCGTGCCCTGCCGCTTGGCGGCCAGCTGCGCGTTCACCACCTGATGCATCAGCGCGATGTTGGGCTCCACGTCGAACAGCTCGGCGGGCAGCTCCACGGAGCCGTCCTTCGTGCCGCCCGGGGTGAGGACGTCGATCGTCAGTGTCTGCGTCTTGTCGGCCATTACTTCTCGCCTCGCTTGATTGCGCTGCGGACCATCACGAGGCCACCGTTGCGGCCCGGGATGGCGCCCTTGATCAGCAGGACGCCGTTCTCGGCGTCGACTTTGTGCACCTTCAGGTTCTGGGTGGTGATGCGGTCGTGGCCCATCCGGCCCGACATGCGCGTGCCCTTGAACACCCGGCCGGGGGTGGCGCAGCCACCGATGGAACCGGGACGACGGTGCACCGCCTGGGCGCCGTGCGCTGCGCCCTGGCCCTTGAAGCCGTGCCGCTTCATGGTGCCTGCGAAGCCCTTGCCCTTGCTGGTGCCCGTCACGTCGACGAAGGCGCCGTCGGCGAAGATCTCCGCCGTCAGCTCCTGGCCGACCTCGTACTCGGCGGCAGCGGTCTCGTCGTCGAGCCGGAACTCGGCGATGTGACGGCGCGGGTTCACGCCCGCCGCGGCGTACTGGCCGGACACCGGTTTGTTGACCTTGCGGGGGCTGATCTCGCCGTAGGCGAGCTGCACCGCGCTGTAGCCGTCGCGCTCCGGAGTACGGATCATCGTCACGACGTTCGGGCCGGCCTTGACGACCGTCACCGGCACGACCTTGTTGTTCTCGTCGAACACCTGCGTCATGCCCAGCTTGGTGCCCAGAATGCTCTTTCTAGCCATTTCTCTTGGGTCTCCTACTGGATGTTGACGTCGACGCTGGCCGGCAGATCGATGCGCATGAGGGCGTCAACGGTCTTCGGCGTCGGGTCGAGGATGTCGATCAGCCGCTTGTGTGTACGCATCTCGAAGTGCTCCCGCGAGTCTTTGTACTTGTGCGGGGACCGGATGACGCAGTACACGTTCTTCTCGGTCGGCAGCGGCACTGGGCCCACCACGCTGGCACCGGTACGGGTGACCGTCTCCACGATCTTGCGCGCCGAGGCGTCGATCGCCTCGTGGTCGTAGGCCTTGAGCCTGATGCGGATCTTTTGTCCCGCCACGCTTTTCCTACCTCACTCCTGCTTGTGTTCCGACTGGGGGACCCAATCGGACCTGGTGTTGCTGCGCTCCGCCCGTGGGCGTCGCGCTGGCTGTTGCCGCCGCTGTGTATCTGTCTCTGGTTCACCGACCCCCGCGCTCGGGTGTGTCGCCCTCGCGCACACTCGCCCGCGCCGGAAAACCGCCACGATCGAGAGTTGGGACCGGATGCACCCCTTCGGGTGCCAGTCGCATGCCCGGCCAGGTGTGAACCCGGCTCAAGGCAACCCGAACAGTATGCCTCAAGAGCGGGCGTCATCCAAATTGCTGGCCGGCCGCCCGACAGCGCACCGGGCACGGGTCGTGTGCACGGGAAACGGCGTCGTCACCCAGCTGAACACCGCGGTCCGCGACCGGTCAACTTACTCGCGAGTAAGGTAGCGCGGATGAGTGAGACGACCAGCACGTACCGGGCCTGGCAGCGACTGGCCGGCGTGCCTGCGGGCAGCCGCCTGTTCTCCGCCGCGGCGATCGCGCGGGTGCCCTACTTCGCCTCGATCGCGCCGCACGTGGTGCGCATGGAGCCCGGGCTGGCGGAGGTCGCGGTGCCGAAGTGGTTCTTCGTCCACAACCACCTGCACACGGTGCACGCGATCGCGTCGTGCAACGCCGCCGAGATGGCGATGGGCATGTTGATGGAGGCCACGGTGCCGACCACGCACCGGTGGATCCCCAAGGCGATGACGGTGCAGTACCTGCAGAAGGCGACGACGTCGCTGCGGGCGACGGCCCGGCTCGACCCGCCGGACTTCACGGCCATCACCGAGGGCGCCGATCTCGTGGTCCCCGTCACGGTCACCGACCGCGGCGGCGAGGAGGTGGTGCACGCCGAGATCACCACCTGGGTGACACCGGCCTGATCCGCCCGCGGGCTACTCGAGCCCGGCCCAGAACGGGCAGCGGTGTTCGGCGTCGAAGGTGTCGACGATGCGGCTGCCGCCCGGCTGCAACGACATCCGCGCCGGGTCGGCGATGCCGTCGAGCGCGGGCCAGTCGGGCTGGCCCACCGCGTCGGGCTTCCCGGTGGTCACGAAGCGGCTCCAGTAGTCGATCATCTGGTCGGAGAGCCGGTGCTGGTCGTCCGACAGCGCAGGCGCGCCGCCCACGTCGAACAGGTAGCGCAGCTCGAGTGAGTGGCTGGCGCCCACCTTGAACGGCAGCGTCCGCAGCGGCTCGGGCGCGGGCGCGTCGCGGTCGTTGAACTCGTAGGCGTACACCGGTCCGCTGCGGGTCAGGCCGTCGGCCATCCGGTCGGTGACGCAGGCGAACGCCCCGTCGGTGACGGCCGCCGAGTAGGCCAGTGCCGCATCGGGATAGTCGGCGAGCGGATAGCGCGCGGCCACCGCCGCAGCGTCGTCACCGAACGTGTCGCGCAGCAGCGCAGGGTATTCGGTGTCGGGATAGCGCACGCCCCGCAGATACTGCAGCGCGACGAACAGGGTGAACTCGTCGCGGGTGGTGCCGATCAGCACGGGCACCTCGAGCGCCCGGCCGTCGGCCATGGTCCGCACCGGGTCGACCGGCAGCGTCCGTGTCCCGGTCACCGGACCGGTCAGGCGGTCCTCGCCGATGCCGGTGTACCAGACCGGCTCGCGGAGCTTGTCGACGGGCAGGTCGCGCAGGCACTCGGCCGCGGTGCCCGGATCGGCGCAACCGGCGCGGGCGGCGTAGTCCACGCTGGCGCGTTCGGCGGTCGGCAGGTCGGCCTGCACCTGGCACGGGGCGCTCATCACGACCGCCGCCCGGAACAGGTCTGTGGAGCCTGGCGCGACCAGGTGGTCGCAGACCGACATGCCGCCGGCCGACTCGCCGGCCACGGTGACCCTGCCGGGGTCGCCGCCGAACCGGCTGATGTTGTCGCGCACCCAGCGCAGCGCGGCCTGCTGGTCGGCGAGCCCGTAGTTGCCGACGTCGCCGGCCGGCCCCAGCGCCGGGTGGGCCAGGAAGCCCAGCGTGCCGAGCCGGTAGTTCACCGTCACCACGACGATGTCACCCCGCGACGCCAGCCAGCTGCCGTTGTAGACACCGCCGCTGCCGTTGACGAACGCGCCGCCGTGTATCCACACCATCACCGGCTTGGGCTCGGCAGACACCGGCGGCGTCCACACGTTCAGCGTCAGGCAGTCCTCGTCGGTCTGCCTGCCGAATTCCAGGTCGGCAGTGGGGTCCTGGATGCAGCGGGGACCCGGGTGGGTGGCGTCGCGCACGTCGGCCCATGGCTGCGCCTGCGCCGGCGGGCGGAAGCGCAGCGGGCCCGTCGGCGGCGCCGCGTACGGGATCCCCGAGAACTCCCGGTGACCGGCCGACACCTCGCCGCGGACCCGTCCGGTGACGGTCTCC
>NZ_JAUMSQ010000296.1:0-3936 GCF_030519285.1 Mycolicibacterium arseniciresistens | reverse complement strand
AAGCGCAGCGGGCCCGTCGGCGGCGCCGCGTACGGGATCCCCGAGAACTCCCGGTGACCGGCCGACACCTCGCCGCGGACCCGTCCGGTGACGGTCTCCACCTCCGCGGGGTCGCCCGCCGGGGTGGCACCGGCGGAGGCCGAGGGTGCAGCGGAGTCGTCCTGACGGCCGCAGCCCGCGAGCGTCAGCGCCGGCACCAGCAGCAGGCAGGCGGCCCGCACCAGCGCCCGCCGCGACAGGCGTAGCGATGGGGGCACG
Organism: Mycolicibacterium arseniciresistens; assembly: GCF_030519285.1. NCBI lineage: Bacteria > Bacillati > Actinomycetota > Actinomycetes > Mycobacteriales > Mycobacteriaceae > Mycobacterium > Mycolicibacterium arseniciresistens. The sequence continues at coordinate 3,678 of NZ_JAUMSQ010000296.1, read as the reverse complement.
GTTGCGGAGCCTACCGAGAAGCACGCGTAGACCCCGGTGCATCGGCCCATGGCTCCTTCCCAGCGTGGCCCGCGTCACATAAGCTGGCTTATGGACACCCGTCAAGACGTAGAGGAGCCCGGATGAGCACGCCGACGATGGACGACGCCGCAAAGGTGCTTGCCGATCCGACCGCCTACGCGGACGACGCCCGGCTGCACGCGGCGCTGGCCGACCTGCGGGCGAACAACCCGGTGGCATGGGTGGACAACCCGCCGTACCGGCCGTTCTGGGCGATCACCAGGCACACCGACATCATGGCGATCGAGCGGGCCAACGAGCTGTTCCTGTCGGAGCCGCGGCCACTCCTGGCCACTGCCGAAGCCGACGACATCTTCAAGGCGCAGTTGGACGCCGGCATCGGACTGCGCACCCTGATCCACATGGACGATCCGCACCACCGCAAGGTCCGGTCGATCGGCGCCGACTGGTTCCGCCCAAAGGCGATGCGCGCATTGAAGATCCGCGTCGACGAACTGGCCAGGCGCTACGTCGACCAGATGCGCGACATCGGGCCGGAATGCGACTTCGTCACCGACATCGCAGTGCAGTTCCCGCTGTACGTGATCATGTCGCTGCTCGGCCTGCCCGAGGAGGACTACGGCCGCATGCACATGCTCACCCAGGAGATGTTCGGCGGAGACGACGAGGAGTTCCAGCGGGGCAAGAGTCCCGAGGACATGCTGGCGGTGCTTGCGGATTTCTTCAACTACTTCTCGACGCTGACCGCGTCGCGCCGGGCCGCCCCGACAGACGATCTCGCATCGGCGATCGCCAACGGCCGCATCGACGGTGAGCCGATGGGCGACATGGACACCGCCTCCTACTACGTCATCGTCGCCAGCGCGGGACACGACACCACCAAGGACGCCATCTCCGGCGGGCTGCACGCGCTGATCGAGAATCCGGGCGAGCTGGACCGGTTGCGCCTGCACCCGGAATTGATGCCGACGGCGGTCGAGGAGATGATCCGCTGGTCAACACCGGTCAAGGAGTTCATGCGCACCGCCGCCGAGGACACCGAGGTGCGCGGCGTGCCGATCGCCAAGGGTGAATCAGTCTATCTCGCATACGTTTCCGGCAACCGCGACGAGGAGATCTTCGACGAGCCGTTCCGGTTCGACGTCGGCCGCGAGCCCAACAAGCATCTGTCGTTCGGTTACGGTGTGCACTTCTGTCTCGGCGCCGCGCTGGCCCGGATGGAGATGAACAGTCTGTTCACCGAACTGATCCCGCGGCTCGAGTCGATCGAGCCGGCCGGTCCTGCGGAACTGACGGCCACGACGTTCGTCGGCGGCCTCAAGCACCTGCCGATCCGGTACGCGTTGCGCTGACTCCCCCGTCGGCCTTCCTGGCGTGGGTGGCCAGGAAGCCGTCGACGGCCGCCTCGGCGCAGCCGCGGAAGTCGAAGTCGGCCAGCGTGCTCAGCCGGCCGAGGATCAGCGGTCCGATGAGCAGGGCGATCGCCCCGATCCGGTCGACCTCCACGAGTTCTTCGCGCGCCTGCGGGCTGTCGAAGATCGCGTCGAACGGCACCGTGTAGAGCGCCATGATGCGCTCGCGCAGCGTGGCGACGGCCGTCCCGTCGCTGTCGACCGCACCCGATTCGCGGACCTCTGCCCACGGCCCGAGGTCGGGACCCGACGCCAGCCACGTCATCGCGGCCAGCGTCGTGGGCACCTCGGCGATCGAGTCGGCCCAGCCGACGACCACGGCCATCAGCTTGTCGCGCAGTTCACCCTCAGGGGGCGGCATCGGCGCAGGCTGCAGCAGGCTCACGAAGGCCGCGGCGAGAAGGTCGTTGGCGCTGGAGAAGTGGCGGTAGAGGGTGGCGCGCGCGACGTTGGCGGTGCGGGTGACCGCGTCGATGGTCACCGCACTCGGGCCGCCCGAGCGCAGCAGCGTGGTCGCGGCTTCCAGCAATGCGGCACGGGAGCGCGCCGGTCGCGGATCGGTACTACCGCCGGCCATCGTTTACACCACCTTCCGCGGGGGAACAAGACTATCGGTCTCGCTACGAGACGGTTAGTCTCAAAAGTCACTCTTCCGGAAGGAGAGGTCCATGGTCGACACTCTCGCCCGGCCCGGTCAGCCTACCGATCCCCGGCTCGGCGACGTGTCGGCGCGCACCAGGACCTGGCTGCTCGCGGTGGCATGCCTGGACGTGCTGCTGGTGATCTCGTCGATGGTCGCGCTCAACGCGGCCATGCCCGACATCGCCGTCAACACCGCCGCGACCCAGACCGAGCTCACCTGGGTGGTCGACGGCTACACGCTCGTACTGGCCTGCCTGTTGCTGCCCGCCGGCGCTGTCGGTGACCGCTACGGCCGCCGCGGCGCCCTGCTGGCCGGCCTGGCGGTGTTCGCCGCCGCCTCGGTCGCTCCGGTGTTCTTCGACGCCCCGCTGCAGATCATCATCGCGCGTGCGGTCGCGGGCGCGGGCGCCGCTCTGATCATGCCCGCGACGCTCTCGCTGCTCACCGCGGGCTTCCCGAAAGCCGAGCGCAACAAGGCCGTCGGCATCTGGGCCGGAGTCTGCGGGTCCGGCGCCATCATCGGTTTCCTCGGCACCGGTGTGCTGCTGCACTTCTTCTCGTGGCAGTCCATCTTCTGGGCGTTCGCGATCGTCGCCGTCGTCCTCTTCGGGCTGACGCTGACCATCACGTCGTCCCGCGACGAGTCGGGCGCTCCCGTCGACTGGGCCGGCGGAGTCCTCGTCGCCGCGGCGGTGGCGGTGTTCGTCTTCGGTGTCATCGAGGCGCCCGCCCGCGGCTGGTCGAGTCCGGTGGTATGGGGATGTGTGGGCGCCGGCCTGGCGCTCACCGCGGCATTCGCCGCACTCCAGCTCCGGCTGACGCATCCGCTCCTCGACGTGCGGCTGTTCCGGCGGCCGGACTTCGCGACCGGCTCACTCGGGGTCACCTTCCTGTTCTTCGCGAACTTCGGCTTCTTCTTCCTCGTGATGCAGTACATGCAACTGGTACTCGGGTACAACCCGTTGCAGACCGCCTTCGCGCTCACGCCGCTGGCGGTCCCGGTGCTGATCCTCAGCGCGCTGACACCGCTTTACCTGCCCCGCATCGGGTTGCGGCTCTCGGTCACCGTGGGCCTGCTCCTCCTCGCGGCGGGCCTCGCGTGCATGCGCATCCTCGACGTCGAGTCGTCCTACTGGGATCTGGCCTGGCCGTTGATGATCGTCAGCGCCGGCATCGGGCTGTGCACGGCACCGACGACGTCGGCGATCATGGGCGCGGCGCCCGACGAGAAACAGGGCGTGGCCTCAGCGGTCAACGACACCACGCGCGAGGTCGGCGCGGCCCTCGGCATCGCCGCTGCCGGCTCGGTGCTCGCCGCCCAGTACGGCAACCTGCTCTCCCCCGCCGTCGCCGCGCTGCCGGAACCCGTTCGCGGGCCTGCGCTGGACTCGCTGGCCCAGGCGCTGGAGGTCGCCGAACGCCTCGGCCCGCAAGGCGCCCAGTTGGCCGCCGACGCCAACCACGCCTTCCTGCAGGCGATGGACGGCTCGCTGCTCGTGCTGGCGGTGGCGGTGACCGTCGCGGCGGTGTTCGTGGCGGTGTGGTCGCCGGGGCGCGACGGCAGGCAGTCGCGGTACCTCCGCCGGCTCGCCGCGATTCCGCG
>NZ_JAUMSQ010000295.1:0-1441 GCF_030519285.1 Mycolicibacterium arseniciresistens | reverse complement strand
CGGCCGTCGTCACGCTGACCGAGCGCATCGACGCCGAGGTGTTCGCCGCCGCAGGCCCGGCCCTGCGGATCGTCGCGAACGTCGCCGTCGGCTACGACAACATCGACGTGCCGGCGGCCGCCGACGCCGGAGTCGTCGTCACCAACACCCCCGGCGTGCTCGACCGCGCCACCGCGGACCACACCTTCGCGCTGATCCTGGCGGCCACCCGGCGGGTGCTCGAGGGCGACCGGTTGATCCGCTCCCGGCAGCCGTGGGTCTGGGGGCCGCGGATGCTGGTCGGCCTCGACGTCAGCGCGGGCGCCACGCTGGGTGTGCTCGGCTACGGCCGCATCGGGCGCGCCGTGGCCTCCCGCGCGAAGGCCTTCGACATGAGAGTGCTCGCGGTGGCCCGGAGTCGCACGCCCGGGACCGAGGAGGACGGTGTCACGTTCGTCGACACCGCCACGCTGCTCGCCGAGAGTGACGTGGTGACCGTGCTGACGCCGCTGACACCGCAGACCCACCACCTGATCGATGCGGCAGCACTCCACGCGATGAAGCCGACGGCCTACCTGATCAACACCGCGCGCGGTGGCATCGTCGACGAGCGCGCACTCGTCGAAGCGCTGCACGCGGGCCGTCTGGGTGGCGCCGCGCTGGATGTGTTCGAGAATGAACCCCATGTCGATCCCGCACTGCTCGACGCGCCCAACCTCGTCCTCACCCCGCACATCGCCAGCGCCGGCGAGGCGACGCGCGATGCCATGGGCATCCTGGCGGCCGACAACGTCGACGCCGTGCTGTCCGGTCGCGAAGCGTTGACACCGGTCCGATGAAGATCGTCCTCGCACCGGACTCGTTCAAGGAGTCGATGACCGCCGCCGAGGCGATCGCCGCGATGCGCGACGGCGTGGCGGCCGCACTTCCCGACGCCGAGTGCGTCGGGGTGCCGATGGCCGACGGCGGCGAGGGCACCGTCGACGCGGTGGTCGACGCCCTCGGGGGCAGCCACGTCACCGTCGAGGTCGCCGACGCACTGGGCCGGCCGGTGCCCGCCACGTACGGCTACGTCGCAGACCGCGGCCTGGCCGTCATCGAGATGGCCGCGGCCGCCGGGCTGGAGCGCATCGCGACCGCCGAGCGGGACGTCTTGCGGGCCAGCACGTTCGGCGTCGGCCAGCTGATCACCTCGGCGCTCGACCGCGGCGCCGTCGAGTTCCTGGTCGGCCTCGGCGGCTCGGCCACCAACGACGCGGGCGCCGGCATGCTGACCGCCCTCGGAGCGGTGCTCCTCGACGCCGAAGGCGCTCCCCTGCCACCGGGTGGCGCCGCACTCGAGCGCCTCGACCGGGTCGATTTGACCGGACTGGACCCACGCCTGGCCGACGCGCAGTTCCGGCTGGCGTGCGACGTCACCGCGCCGCTGCTGGGCCCGGGCGGTGCGAGTGCGGTGTTCGGG
>NZ_JAUMSQ010000294.1:0-9410 GCF_030519285.1 Mycolicibacterium arseniciresistens | reverse complement strand
CCTGGCCGACGCGCAGTTCCGGCTGGCGTGCGACGTCACCGCGCCGCTGCTGGGCCCGGGCGGTGCGAGTGCGGTGTTCGGGCCGCAGAAGGGCGCCGGGCCGGCCGACGTCGAGCGGTTGGAGTCGGCGCTGGCCCGGTTCTCCGCGGTCGCCGGCGCGACCCACGTCGACACGCCGGGCGCCGGCGCGGCGGGCGGCCTCGGCTTCGCACTGCTGCAGTTCCTCGGCGCCGAGACCCGGCCCGGGGTGGAGGTGATCGCCGAGACCGTCGGCCTCGAAGCGGCGCTGACCGGCGCCGATTGGGTGTTCACCGGCGAGGGCGGCGTCGACGCGCAGACGATGCTCGGCAAGACGCCGTTCGGCGTCGCGCAGGTGGCCGCCCGCGCCGGGGCGCGGGTGGTGATCTTCGCAGGCCGTGTCGGCGACGACGCGGCGGTGCTGCTCGACCACGGGGTGGACGAGATCGTCGGGATCACCGCGCCCGGCACACCGCTTCCCGAGGCGTTGCGCACCGGCCCGCAGTCGTTGGCGCGCGCGTGCGCCGAGGTCTGCCGCCGGCTCTAGACGTCCTGGATCCGCGCCCAGGGCCGGGCCTGCTCGAGTTCGTAGGCCAGCCCGAGCAGCCGGGCCTCCTGACCGAGAGTGGCCGACAGCATCATCCCGACCGGCAAGCCGTCCGACGACTCGGCCAGCGGCAGTGAGATCGCCGGATCACCGGTGACGTTCTGCAGCGGCGTGAACGCCACCCAGTCCATCAGCCGGTCGATGATCTGCTGATAGTCCGCGGTCGGGTCGAGATGCCCGATCCGCGGCGTGACCTGTGCCAGCGTCGGGGTGAGCAGGACGTCGTGGTCGGCGGCGAGCCGGTTGGTGATGCGGCGGGCCCGGGACAGCCGTGCCATGGCCAGCGGCAGCCGGTGCAGGTTGCGCGCGGCGTGCAGTTCCAGGCCGAGGGTGAGGTTGTCCAGCTTGTCGCGGTCGAAGCTGGGGCCGAACGCGCGGCGGCCGCCGCGCACCAGCGCATACGACAGCAGCGCCCAGTACAGCAGGAAGTCGTCGCCGAAAGTGCTTGGCACCGGCGGGTTCTCGATGTGCGTCACCCGGTGGCCCAGCTCCTCGAGCAGCGTGGCGGTCTTCAGCGTCAGGTCACGCACCTCGGGGCTCGAGTCGCGGTCGATCGAGCGGGTGCACACCGCGATCCGCAGCCGCTGCCGCGCCGGTCCGGTGACGTCGCCGAACGGCAACAGCTTCGGGTGCCGGTACACCCGTTCGGCTTCGCGGTAGAACGCCGCGGTGTCGCGCACCGACCGGGTGAGCACACCGTTGGCGACGATGCGGATCGGCATCTGGCGCATCTGCCGGTCGAGCGGAAGCCTGCCGCGCGACGGCTTGAGTCCGACGAGCCCGTTGCAGGAGGCCGGGATCCGGATGGAGCCGCCACCGTCGTTGGCGTGTGCGATCGGCACCACACCCGCGGCCACGAACGCCCCGGATCCCGACGACGAGGCGCCTGCGGTGCGCTCGGGGTTCCACGGGTTGCGCACCGGGCCGAGCCGCGGGTGCTCGGCGGCGGCACTGAAGCCGAACTCCGAGAGCTGCGTCTTGCCCAGCGGGACGAGGCCGGTGGCCAGGAACGTTCGCGCGAAGTCGCCGTCGAGCTTCTCCGGGCGGGGGTCCCACGCGTCGGTGCCCTCCATCGTTGGCATGCCCGCGACGGCCACATTGTCCTTGAGGAATGACGGGACACCGTCGAAGAAGCCGCCGTACGGCGTTCGGGCCCTTGCCCTTTCGCGGGCGCGGTCGAAGGCGCGGTAGGCCAGGCCGTTCAGCCGGGGGTTGACCGCCTCGGCGCGCGCGATCGCCGCCTCCACGAGTTCGGCGGCCGACACCCGGCCCGCCCGTAGCGCGTCGACCAGGCCGACGGCGTCGAGGTCACCGAGGGCATCGTCGCCAAAGGCCCAGATACGACTCATGCGCCGACGGTACCAAGTGGTACCGCCGGCGCATGAGAGTGAGTCGCGTCAGCTGTGGTGGGCCGTCAGGCCTGGCCGACCTCGAAGCGGACGAACCGCGTCACGGTCACACCGGCATCGTCCAGCAGCGCCTTGACGGTCTTCTTGCTGTCCGACACCGACGGCTGCTCGAGCAGGACGACGTCCTTGTAGTAGCCGTTCACCCGGCCCTCGACGATCTTGGCCAGCGCCTGCTCGGGCTTGCCCTCGTTGCGGGCGGTCTCCTCGGCGATACGACGCTCGTTGGCGACGATGTCCTCGGGGACGTCCTCACGGGACAGGTACTTCGCCTTGAGCGCCGCGATCTGCAGCGCCACCGCGTGGGCGGCCGACTTGTCCGAACCGGTGTACTCGACGAGCACGCCGACACCGGGCGGCAGGTCCGCAGCCCGCTTGTGCAGGTAGGTCTCCACGGTGCCGTCGAAGTACGCGACGCGGCGCAGTTCGAGCTTCTCGCCGATCTTGGCGCTGAGGTCCGCGATGGTCTGCTCGACCGTGGTGTCGCCAACCGGGGCCGCCTTGAGCGCGTCGAGGTCAGTGGCCTTGGCCGCGGCGGCCGCCGCGACGATCTGGTCGGCCACCGACTGGAAGTCCGCGTTCTTGGCGACGAAGTCGGTCTCGGAGTTCAGCTCGATCAGGGCGCCGTCCTTGGCCGCGACGAGGCCCTCGGCGGTGGCACGCTCGGCACGCTTGCCAACGTCCTTGGCGCCCTTGATGCGCAGCAACTCGACGGCCTTGTCGAAGTCGCCGTCGGCGTCGACGAGCGCGTTCTTCGACGCGAGCATGCCGGCGCCGGTCAGCTCCCGAAGTCGCTTGACGTCGGCAGCGGTGTAGTTCGCCATTTCAGCCTTCCCTATGGGTTCGCAGGGGTGGTGGGTTCGGTCTGGATGTCGGCCTCGGGGGTGCCGGGCTCGGCGCCCGCGGCCGTCGGCGACGCGGTGGCGGTCGCGGTGGCGGACGCCAGCAGCTCCTGCTCCCACTCGGTGAGCGGCTCGGCGGCACCGTCGGCGTCGGGCTTGTCACCCGTGCGGCCGACGTTGGACCGGGCCTGCAGCCCCTCGGCGACCGCGGCGGCGATGACGCGGGTCAGCAGCGCGGCCGACCGGATCGCGTCGTCGTTGCCCGGGATCGGGTAGTCGACGAGGTCGGGATCGCAGTTGGTGTCGAGGATCGCGATGATCGGGATGTTGAGCTTGCGCGCCTCCGCGACCGCGAGGTGCTCCTTGTTGGTGTCGACGACCCAGATCGCCGACGGCACCTTCGCCATGTCGCGGATACCGCCGAGGCTGCGCTCGAGCTTGTTCTTCTCGCGGGTCAGCATCAGGATCTCTTTCTTGGTGCGACCCTCGAAGCCACCGGTCTGCTCCATGGTCTCGAGCTCCTTCATCCGCTGAAGGCGCTTGTGCACGGTGGAGAAGTTGGTGAGCATGCCGCCCAGCCAGCGCTGGTTCACATAGGGCATGCCGACGCGGGTGGCCTCTGCGGCGATCGATTCCTGCGCCTGCTTCTTGGTGCCGACCATCATGATCGAGCCACCGTGGGCGACGGTCTCCTTGACGAACTCGTACGCCTTGTCGATGTAGGTCAGCGTCTGCTGCAGGTCGATGATGTAGATGCCGTTGCGGTCGGTGAAGATGAACCGCTTCATCTTGGGATTCCAGCGACGGGTCTGGTGCCCGAAGTGGGTGCCGCTGTCCAGCAGCTGCTTCATGGTCACGACGGCCATGGGTGTACCCAGCCTTTACTTGTCGGTTGTCGCCCGGCGTCGGGGTGATGCCAGGCCCTGGTGTCCGCTGGTTGCCGGACCCGGCCGAAGTGATCTTCGGGACGGGACCGCCGGCATCCGGGTAGAACCGCCATGGGGCGGCCTGTGCAGACACGCGAAGTCAGCCCGCGCAAGCGAGCTGCGGTTAGCAGTTTACACCGTCTGACGGGGTGCTTTTGCCACGGTGACCTGGCCATCCACAGCTTCGGCGAGGGGCCTGGCGCAGCGGGCGTGTCATGCGCTGAGCTGGACCGATGCGGTGGCTGATGCTGATCGTCGTGGCGCTGACCCTGGCCGCGCCCTCGCACGCCGACGCTGGACGCCTGGACTGGCCGCTGCGGCCGCGCCCCGCGGTGGTGCGGGTGTTCGACGCGCCGTCGCCCAACTGGCAGCGCGGGCATCGTGGTGTCGACCTGGCCGCCGCGCCCGGCGCGACGGTGTACGCCGCGGGGACAGGCACCGTGGTGTTCGCCGGTGAGCTGGCGGGCCGCCCGCTGCTGTCGATCGCCCACCCCGGCGGCCTGCGGACCAGCTACGAGCCGGTGCGGGCGATCGTGCGGCCCGGCCAAATCGTCGCGAAGGGCACGGCGGTCGGTGTGCTCGACGCCGGCCACGCGGGCTGCCCGGCCGCGGCGTGCCTGCACTGGGGCGCGATGTGGGGTCCGGCCGCGCGCACCGACTACCTCGATCCGCTCGGGCTGCTGGCGGGCACGGCGATCCGCCTGAAGCCGGTCGCCGGCTGACCTCCCCCAGCGAGCGGGAGTGCGCCGGGCGGGGCCCATCCCTCCCACGTGACGACCGATAAAATCGGCGATCATGACGGAGCACGAGGCCGACATCGATCTGCCCATCGAATACCTCCCCGACGACGAGGGCTTCCGGTGGTTGACGATCGACTCCCCGACCGCCGACATGACGGGCTGGCGCGTCGAAGTCGGCGATGACGCACCCTGGTTGGTCTTCCGCAGCATGAAGCCCGACGTGAGCTACCGCGAGGTTCGCGATTTCCAGCGGGTGTCGTTCTCGGTCATCGGCGAGCGGTGGAGCGCTCCGGTCAACTGGGGCGAGCTCGTGGTGCGGTGGATGCCGCCGGACGCCGTCGAACAGTCGGCCTAGCTTCGATCGGACCGAGTGCGGATCACGCCCGTGGATGCGCCTGGTCGTGCACCGCGCGCAGCCGCGCGACGGTGACGTGCGTGTAGAGCTGCGTCGTGGCCAGCGTGGAGTGGCCGAGCAGCTCCTGCACGATGCGCAGGTCGGCGCCGCCCTCCAGCAGATGCGTTGCCGCACTGTGCCGTAGACCGTGCGGGCCGATGTCGGGTGCGCCGTCCACCGCCGCGATGGTCTGGTGCACGACCGTGCGCGCCTGCCGCTGGTCGAGCCGCTTGCCGCGGGCGCCGAGCAGCAGGGCGGGCCCGGAGTCGGCAGTGGCCAGTGCGGGCCTGCCGTCGGCCAGCCACGACGAGAGCGCCAGCTGGGCGGGCTCCCCGAACGGCACCGTCCGTTGCTTGTCGCCCTTGCCGAGCACCCGCAGCAGCCGTCGCGAGGTGTCGATGTCGTCGACGTCAAGGCCGCACAGCTCGCTGACCCGGATCCCGGTCGCATACAGCATCTCGACGATCAACCGGTCCCGCAGGGCGAGCGGATCATTCTGTTGCGCACCGGAAGTGGCGGCCGCCATGGCGTCGAGCGCCTGGTCCTGGCGCAGCACCGACGGCAGCGTGCGACGGGCCTTGGGCAGCTGCAGCCGGGTGGCCGGATCGGTGGCGAGCAGGCCGCGCCGCAGAGCCCACGCGGTGAACGTCTTGACCGCCGACGTCCGCCGGGCCAGCGTGGTGCGGGCGGCGCCGCCGCCGGCCTGCTCGGCGAGCCAGGACCGCAGCACGGGCAGGCTCAGCCCGGCGACACCGGCGCCGGGCAGCCGCCGGTCGAGGAAGGCGAACAGCGATCGCAGGTCGCCACGGTAGGCGCGGCGGGTGTGCGCCGAGCGCCCGCACTGCAGTTCGAGGTACTCGTCGAACTGGTCGAGGACCTCGTCGATCGTGGCCGTCACGCCCCTACCGTCGCAGAGCGCCCGCGGGTGTCTAGCCGACGCGCCGCAGCGTGTCCGGAGTGAGATCGGCCAGCGTCGGATAGCCGTCAACGGCCATCGTCAGGTCCGCCTCGGCCAGCAGTGACCGCAGCACGTGCACGACGCCGTCGACCCCGCCGAGCGCCAGGCCGTAGGCGTAGGGCCTGCCGACGCCGACCGCGGTGGCCCCCAGCGCCAGCGCCTTGACGATGTCGGCGCCGCTGCGGATGCCCGAGTCGAACAGGACCGGCAGCCCGTCGGCCGCGGCGACGACGTCGGGCAGGCAGTCGATGGCGGCCAGGCCGCCGTTGGCCTGCCTGCCGCCGTGGTTGGAGCAGTAGATGGCGTCGACGCCGCCGTCCTTGGCGCGCCGGGCGTCGTCGGGATGGCAGATGCCCTTGACGATCAGCGGCAGGTCGGTCAGCGAGCGCAGCCAGGGCAGGTCGTCCCAGGTGACCGGGTTGCCGAACAGCGACACCCAGTGCAGCACGGCGGCCTGGGGATTCTCCTCGGGCGTCTGCGCCAGGGCGGCGCGGAACACCGGGTCGCTGGTGTAGTTGGCGAGGCACTTACCGCGCAGCTGCGGGAAGTTCGACGTGGACAGGTCGCGGGGCCGCCAGCCCGGCACCCAGGTGTCGAGGGTGACGATGATGCCCTTGTAGCCGGCGGCCTCGGCCCGGTGCACCAGGCTGGCGGCCAGGTCGCGGTCGGTCGGGCAGTACAGCTGGAAGAAGCCCGGGGTGTCGCCGAATTCGGCGGCCACGTCCTCGAGCGGGTCCTCGGTCAGCGTCGAGACGACCATCGGGACGCCGGTGCGCGCCGCGGCCTTGGCGGTGGCCACGTCGCCGTGGCCGCCCTGGGCGCAGATGCCGATCACGCCGATCGGTGCCATGAAGACCGGGGACGGCAGGTCGAGTCCGAACAGGTTGAGCGACAGGTCGCGTTCGCGGGTCGCGCGGAACATCCGCGGCATCAGTCCCCAGTTGTCGAACGCGGTGCGGTTGAGGCGCTGGGTGCGTTCGTCGCCGGCGCCGCCCGCGACGTAGGAGTACACCGACGGCGGCATCGCGGCCTCGGCCTTGGCCTCCCAGTCCGCGAACGTCATCGGCATCGTGGGAAGGACGCCGGACAGGCCCTGCAGGTAGATCTCGAACTGGTAGTTACCGAAGGTCATGGCGGCCAGCGTGCCAGCCGGTGTGGGCTTGCGGCCAGCCCGGGTGTCAGCCGGCCTCGGCCTTGGCGAGTTCGGCCTTCCACTGCCGGAAGGTCTCCTCGGTGCGCCCGCGCCGCCAGTACCCGGAGATCGACGACGCCCACTTCGCGTCGATTCCGCGCTCCTTGCGGATGTAGGCCCGCAGGTTGTGCATCACGGCCTGCGCCTCGCCGTGGATGAACACCTGCACCTGGCCCGGCAGCCAGAGCGTCTCCTTCACCGCGGCGATCAGCGGCGCATGGTCACCCGCCCTCTCCTCGGGCACCAGGTCTGCCCGGCCACCGCGGTAGACCCAGATGATGAACACCCCCTCGGGCGCGGTGAGCTCGATCTGATCGTCCGGGCCTGCGACCTCGATGTACGCCCGCCCGACGGCGTCGGCGGGCAACGCCTCGAGCGCCGCGCCGATGGCGGGCAGCGCCGCCTCGTCGCCGGCGAACAGGTACCAGTCGGCCTCCGGGTCCGGTGAGAACGCCCCGCTCGGCCCCATCAGGTACGCCGGCTGGCCGGGCTCGGCCGCGGCCGCCCACGGGCCCGCCACGCCATGCTCGCCGTGCACGACGAAGTCGATGGTGATCTCGCCGCGCTCGGCATCGACCCGGCGCACGGTGTAGGTCCGCACGGTGGGCTGCTGCTCGGGAGGTAGCGCGGAGAAGCTGTCCATCGTCAGCGGGGTCTCCAGCGCCGACACGTCGACGCCGGGCGGCGGGAAGACGAGCTTGACGTAGGAGTCGGTGTTCTCGCCGGGCGTGAAGGTGCCGAAGCCGCCGCTCTGCCCGTTCCGGCCGTCGGTGTTGTTGCCGCCCAACACCACTCGGACCATGTGCGGTGACAGCTGTTCGCTGCTCACCACCTCGAAGGTGTGTATCGGACGTCCAGCCACTGTGTTCCTCCACTACGTCTTGCGGTCGCCTCGACTATACGAGCGTGCCCGTCCCGGCGGCCTGCTACCGATGGCGGACCAGTTTCCAGCGGCCGTCGCGCTGCGTGACCAGGCCTGCGATCTCCAGCGCCGCCAGTGGGCCGATGACGCGCGGCCCCGGCAGGCCCGCCGCCACCGCGACCTCGTCGAGGGTGCGGGCGCCGCGGGCGGGCAGCGCGTCGTACACCCGCCGCTGCGCCTCGTCGAGCCCGTCCAGCGGCGACATCGGCCGCTGCTCCTCGGAGGCCAGCTCGCCCATCCGGCCCACCAGTTCGACGACGTCCTCGGCCCGGGTGACCAGCTCGGCATCGCCTTCGCGAAGCAGCCGGTGACAGCCGACCGACACCGACGACGTGACCGGTCCCGGCACCGCACACACCGTCCGGCCGAGCGTCCGTGCCCACCCGGCGGTGCTGGCGGCTCCGCTGCGGGCGCCGGCCTCGACCACCACCGTGGCTCCGGACAGCGCGGCCACCAGCCGGTTGCGGGTGAGGAACCGCAACCGGCCGGGGCGCACGCCCGGCGGGTACTCGCTGAGCACCAGGCCCTCCTCGCCGATCCGCCGCAGCAGCGCGGTGTGGCCCGCCGGATAGGGCACGTCGACGCCCGCGGCCAGCACCGCGACCGTCAGCCCGTCAGACGCCAGCGCCGCCCGGTGGGCCACCCCGTCGATGCCGTAGGCGCCACCGGAGACCACGGCCACGTCGCGGGCCGCCAACCCCGCGGAGAGGTCGGCGGCGACGTGTTCCCCGTAGGCCGTCGCCGCCCTCGTGCCGACCACCGCGGCGGCCCGGCCGGGCACCTCGTCCAGGCGGACCTCCCCCACCACCCACAGCACCAGCGGCGGATGGCACTCCCGCGGCCGCGCCGATCGGCCGAACGCCGAGAAGGCGAGCGCAGGCCACTCGTCATCGCACGCCGTCACGATGCGGCCCCCCAGCCGTTCGACGGCATCGAGATCGTCTTGCGCGCAATCGATGTCGCGGCGCGCCTCGGTGTGGAACGCCAACCGTTCGCCGACGGCGCCGCGGCGGACGCGGTCGGCCGCTTCGCGGGCGCCGACGCGGGTGACGAGATCGGCGAGCTCGGGACACGGCGGCTCGGCCACCCGCGACAGGTAGGCCCAGGCGCGGGCGTCGGCGTTCATCGCGCACCGCCGAACTGGCGGAAGCCCAGCGCCGTGGTGACATCGTCGATCTCCGGAGAGGCACGGCCGGCGAGATCGGCCAGCGTCCAGGCGACCCGCAATGTGCGGTCCATCCCCCGGATGGACAACCGGCCGCTATCGACGGCGGTGCGCAGCGGTTTCATCGCCTGCGGGGACAACCGGAACCTGCGGCGCAGCAGCGCGCCGCTGACCTCGGCGTTGGTGCGGATTCCGTGCGGTCGCCACCGGGCCTCGGCCGCGGCGCGGGCGGCGGCCACG
>NZ_JAUMSQ010000293.1:0-10063 GCF_030519285.1 Mycolicibacterium arseniciresistens | reverse complement strand
CGGAGGCTGCACCTCCCGGGGAGGCCGCACCGCCCGCGGAAGCCGCACCGCCCGCGGAGGCTTCGCCGGGATCGGCACCGGCCCCGGACGCCGCGCCCGAAGAGGGCGCACCACCGGCCGAGCCGCAGACCGCCATGAGCGAGGACGGCTCCTACAACGTGGGCACCCAGATCGTCCCCGGAACGTATGTGTCCTCCGGACCGGTGGAAGGCGGCGTCTGCTACTGGAAGCGCCTCGGCGCCGGTGACCACGGCGAGATCCTCGACAACGCGATGACGAAGAAGCCTCAGACGGTGTCGATCGAGGCGACGGACCGGGCTTTCAGCACCTCCGGCTGTCAGCCGTGGCAGCGGTCGGACTCGGCGGCACCCGCGAAGACCCTGCCGCCGATCGTGGCCGGACTCCAGTTCCGGCAGTGGATCAACACCATCGACAACAACGCCCGCCAGTCCGGCAACGGCGCGCTGCCCCCGCGCTGACGCCGCCTAGAACTGTGGCAGCCGGACCACCTGGACGAAGAACTCGTCGATCTGGCGTACCGCGTTCATGAACTGATCGAGGTCGACCGGCTTTGTCACGTATGCGTTGGCGTGCAGTTTGTAGCTGCGGAGGATGTCCTCCTCCGCCGACGAGGTGGTCAGCACGACGACCGGGATGTGCGACAGGTCGGGATCGGACTTGATCGTCTCGAGGAGCTGCCTGCCGTCGTACTTCGGCAAATTGAGGTCGAGCAGGATCAGATCCGGACGCGGCGCGTCCGGGTAGGCGCCTCGCTGATACAGGAAGTCGAGGCCTTCCTCGCCGTCGTGCGCGACATGAAGGTTGTTCTTGATCTTGTTGTGCTCGAACGCTTCCCGGGTGATCAACTCGTCCCCGGGGTCGTCCTCGATCAACAGGACGTCGATGGCGCGGCCGGCCGTGGTCATGAGGGTGTTCCTTCCGGTGAAGCCGCCGCCAGTTCGTCGGTTGCGGCGTGGGGCGCGGTGAGCGCAGCGGGCAGGGTGAAGCGGAACCGGGTCCCGTCGGGGTAGTCGGTGTCGATCCAGATGGCGCCACCGTGGTGTTCGACGATCTTCTTGCACAACGCCAGGCCGATGCCGGTGCCGGTGTAGGTGTCGCGGCCGTGGAGCCGCTGGAAGATCACGAACACCTTGTCGACGAACTCGGGGCCGATGCCGATGCCGTTGTCCGAAACGGTGATGAGCCACTGCCCATCGTGGTCGCCGGCGCCGGCCTCGCAGTCGATGACGATGCGTGGAGCGCGGTCCTCGTGCCGGAACTTCACGGCGTTGCCGATCAGGTTCTGCCAGAGCATCGCCATCAGCGTCGGGTCGCCGACCACCCGGGGCAGCGGCGCGGACCGGACGATCTGCGCGCCTGCCTCCTCGATCGAGGTCTCCAGATTGGACAGCGCGGCGTCGAGGGCGGCGTCGAGCTCGATCTCGGCGTACGTCGCGTTGAGGCGGCCGACGCGGGAGAACGTCAGCAAGTCGTTGATCAGCACCTGCATCCGCTTGGCCCCGTCGACGGCGAACCCGATGTAGGAGATCCCGCGCTCGTCGAGCTGATCGCCGTACCGCTTCTCCAGAAGCTGACAGAACGAAGCCACCTTGCGCAGCGGTTCCTGCAGATCGTGCGAGGCGACGTAGGCGAACTGCTCGAGTTCGGCGTTCGACCGACGCAGGTCCACGGCCTGCTCGTCGAGTGCTTCGGCCTGCAGCACCAGCCGCTCGCGCGCCGATCGCGACGAGTCGAGCTCGTCGACGATGCGCTGCCGCATGTTCTCTACGTCGACGGCGATGCCGCGGATGTCCTTGGGTCCCCGGGGGACGATGCGTTCGGTGAAATTGCCTTCGGTGATGCGGCGGCATGTCTCGGCCAGGCGTTCCAGCGGGCGGCTGACCGCGTTGCGGACCAGCACCGCCAACCCCACCGCCGCGGCGATGAACGCCACCACGATCGCGACGAGAACCCGGTCCCGCCAGGTGCGGACCTCGGCGAGTTCGCCCACGCCGGTGGCTCTCGCCGCCGACAACTGCTCGTTCTGGACGTTGAACAGGGCCCGCAGGTTGTCGAACTCGAGCTTGCCGCGCTCGGCGGTCGTGCTGTCGACGAAGCTCGGTTGGCCGGGAGTGATGCTGCGGATCAACGGCTCCGCATAGTTCGTCCGCCACGAGTCGGCGGCGTTTTCGATGGCGTCCAGGTCGGTGAGCAGGTCGGGCCGGTCAGCCAGCCTGGCGCGGATGTCATCGGCGGCGACCTGCTCCGCGCGCTGTCCGTCGTAGTACGGCTGGAGGAACTGGCGATCGGCGGCGATCGCGTATCCGCGAACTGCGGTCTCCTGATCACGCAGGGCGGCCTGGAGTTGATAGGCCGCCACCCGGGACGGCTGGATGCCGTCGACCAGATCGCGGGCCACGCCGTCGGTACGGTTGAGCAGCACCACGGTCGCCACCGCGCCCGCCAGTACGACGAAGCCGATGACGGCCAGCACCAGGGTCTGCCAGCCTGCGACCGTCAGCTGCGAGCCCCGGTGCCGATCGGCGACGGATGCTGGTTCACCGGTCACTGCGGCGTCCGTTCCACCCGCACCACCGCAATGTCGTCGGTGATGCCGCCGTGGCCGCGCGCCATCTCTTCCGCTCCGTTGATCAGCGCTTCGACGAACTCCGGACCGGGCAGGTCGGCCAGCGACCGGGCCAACGCGAGGAGTCCGTCCTCGCCCAGCCGTTCGTTGCCGCGGCCGGAATGCCCTTCGAACAGCCCGTCGGTCAACAGGACCAGACCCTTCCCGACGGGGAGTTCGACCTGTTGGGGCGCCCAGTCACCGGAGTGCAGCCCGAGGGCGGGACCGCCGGGTGGCTCCACCCAGTCGACCGTCCCGTGACCGTGCAGCAGCATCCCCGGATGACCGGCACGGACCGCGGTGATGAGCGGTTTGTCTGGCGGGATCGCCAGGCTGAGCACGGTGGCGAAGATCCTCCTGCTGGCGCGCTCGGCATGCAGGATCCGCTCGAGCTGTCGCATCCGCTCGCTGCCGCGCAGGCCGGCGAAGGTCAACGCGCGCCACGCGATGCGCAACGCCACGCCGAGCGCCGCCTCGTCCGGCCCGTGACCTGCGACGTCACCGATCATCACGTGCACCGTGCGGTCCGGTGTCTGCACGAAGTCATAGAAGTCGCCACCGAGCAGGGCGTTCTCCCGGCCGGGGCGGTACTGCGCGACGATCTCGACCCCCGGATTGTCGAGCAGCAGCGGCGAGGGAAGCAGCCCGCGTTCGAGCCGGGAGTTCTCCCGGGCCCGCAGCCGGCTGGCGTGCAGTTCCACCGCGGTCAGCTCCGCGCGCTTGCGTTCGATGGCGTAGAGCACCGCGCGACGCAGCATCTCGGGTTCCACCCGGCCCTTGACCAGGTAGTCCTGGGCGCCGGAGGCGACGGCGGAGACCCCGAAGTGCTCGTCGTTGCGGCCGGTGAGGACGATCACCGGGATGGTGGCGTCGCGGGCAGCGATGCGGTCGAGCGCCTCGATGCCGTTGACATCGGGCAGATGCATGTCGAGCAGCACGCAGTCCGGGCGCCTTCTCGTCAGCTCGCGTTCGGCCTGCGCCATCGACTCGGCCCAGACGACGATGAAGTCGGCGTCGGCGTCGGCCACCAGTTCTTGGACGAGTACGGCGTCGCCGCGGTCATCCTCGACCAACAGCAGGGACAACGTCTGACGCTCGATCGGGGGTGGGAGCACGGGCATCGGTCCCGAGTCGTGCGGGGCGCGCATCGGCAAGTCGTCCTTCACCTCACATCACGCGGGCCGCGTCCGCCTCCGACCGAAGCGACGCTGACGACAATACCCAGCGGGTCCGGCGCCGGCGCGGCGATACCGGTGTATTCCGCCGGGTGAGGCGCCGATCCCCGTCAGGACGCCAGCACGAACGACAGGAAGAAGCCGCCGGCGGTGGCGAAGGCGTTCAGCGGCCGGCCGTGTTCGAAGGCCTCGGGCATCAGGGTGTCGGCCAGCGAGGCGAGCACCGCGCCGCCGGCGTACGCCAGAGCCACCGCGAGGACGTGTTCGCTCATCGCGCCCGCTGTGAAGCGGCCGATCACCACCGCCGCGGCCAGCAGCACCCCGCACGCCACCCACGTCCCGATCACCGCACGCGCACTGGTCCCGCCGCTGCGCATCGCGACGGCGCTCACCAGGGCCTCCGGCAGATTCGAGAAGAAGATCGCCACCAGCAGCGACAGCGAAACGCCGCCGACCAGGGACACTCCGAGGGCGAGGTTCTCCGGCACACCGTCGAGGGTCACCGCCGCCAGCAGGGCGAGGCCCATTCCCGAACGCCCGCCGGACGCCGCGACCTCGCGCTCGTCCGGGCCGGACTTGCCGCTGATGTGGCGATCGAGCGCGGTGTCGATCAGCACGAACGTGGCGGCGCCCGCCAGCAGGCCCAGCCCCGACGGAAGTGCGCCGCCCATCGTGAACGCCTCTTCGAAGAGTTCGAAGGCCAGCGCCGAGATGAGGGCGCCGCTGGCGAACGCCAGCAGTACCCCGGTGACCTTCTTGGGTGGACTCCACCGCACACCGACCGACGCCCCGATGACGAGGGCGCTGGACGCGGCGAGCCCGAACAAGACCGCGGTGAGCACGTCGGCATCCACTCCTTTCCGGTACCGATTACGGTGTGGCCGTTTCGGCGCCGTCCAAACCGCCGCGGAATAGGCCGCTGCCGGCGAATGGTTGGCTCTCGACATGACCGACATCACGTTCGACCCGCGTGCGCTGGTCGCCCAGAGCCGGCTGGGTGTGCTCGCCACGCTGAAAGCCGACGGCCGTCCGCAGTTGTCGCCGGTCACGCCGTACTACGACCGCGACGCCGACCTGCTCTACGTGTCGATGACCGAAGGCCGGGCGAAGACCGCCAACCTGCGCCGGGATCCGCGTGCCGCACTGGAGGTGACGAGTCCCGACGGGTGGTCCTGGGCCACCGCGGAGGGCACGGTCACGCTCACCGGCCCGGGCACCGACCCGCACGGTCCCGAAGTCGAGGCCCTCGTCGACTATTACCGCAGGGCTGCGGGCGAGCATCCCGACTGGGACGAGTACCGCAGCGTCATGGTCTCCGACCGGCGCGTGCTGATGACGATGACGGTTGCGCACGTCTACGGCGAACGCCTGCGCTGAGGTTGCCGCTCAGGCGGTGGGAGCCGCCCCGAGCACCTTCTGCAGGTCGGGCTTCATCGCCTGCAGCTGAGCACCCCAGTACCCCCAGCTGTGGTTCCCGTCCGGCGGGAAGTTGAAGATCGCGTTTCGCCCGCCCGCGGCGACGTAGCTCTCCTGGAACGCCTTGTTGGTGTTCAGCGTGATGTTCTCGAGGAAGCCGGCGGAGAACGTCCCGCCGAAATTGCCTCCCGCAGTGCTCAGGTCCGATGTCGTGCCGGTGCCGCAGTACACCCACACCGCCGTGCCGTTGGCGACCAGCCTGGCGATGTTGACCGTCGGGTCGTTGCGCCGCCATGCGACGTCACGGGCCGGCCCCCACATGTTCGTCGAGTTGTAACCCCCCGCGTCCTTCATCGCCAGCCCGATCATGGTGGGCCACAGGCCCAGTGAGGGATTGAGGTAACCCGACAGCGATCCCGCGAAGATGAACTGGGCGGGATGCCAGATCGCGAGGTTCAGCGCTGACCCGCCCGACATCGACACGCCCACAACGGCATTCCCCGTCGGTGAGATGCCGCGGTTGGCCGCCAGCCAGGCGGGCAGCTCCCGGGTGAGGAAGGTCTCCCACTTGTAGGTGACGGTGCCACTGGAACCCGCCGCCGGCTGGTACCAGTCGCTGTAGAAACTCGACTGTCCGCCGACGGGCATCACCAGCGACAGCCCCGACTGGTGGTACCACTCGAACGCCGCGGTGTTGATGTCCCACCCGTTGGCGTCCTCCTGGGCCCGAAGGCCGTCGAGCAGGTACACCGCGCGGGGGCCGCCGCCCTGGAACTGGATCCGGATGTCACGGCCCATCGACGGCGACGGCACCGCCAGGGTCTCGACCGGCAGTCCCTCCCGCGAGTAGGCCGTGGCGGTGGCGGACTGGCCCGCGATCCCCAGCAGCCCCGGCAGCATCAGCGCGAGCAGGACGACGACCGACGCCCGGGGTGTCCGTGCGCGCGACCTGGACTCAGAACAAGCCATCATCGGTATCCGTCTCGGTTCGTTGGCAGTGCACCGGGCACGGTATCGCCGTCGAAGCGGTCCGGCGTGCCGCCCACGCCGGGCCGTGATCGGCTTGTGATCAGGGGACTCGGCGACCTTCCTCGCCGTCCCCGAGCGCGACGAACACGGCTTCGAGCACCGCGGGCCTGCCCGCACGCAGCGCGGTGTGCCGCGACGCGGTGTTGAGGCGGTCGATCGTGCCCAACAGCAGGCGGTCCCGGTCGCCGACGAGGCGCGCCCAGCATGTCTGCGCCGATGCGGCATAGCGACGGCCGGCGTACTCGGGTTCGATCACCTCCTCCAGGATCTCGTCGCCCTCGAGCCAGTTGACCCGGCCGGGGGCCACCGCGAGCAGTCCGACGGTGCGCCCGCCCGCACGCACGGCATGTGCCCGGCCGGCCGCGCACCAAGCGGTCACCGCCTCCGCGTCGGCGGCGAAGATGTTGCGGCGCAGCGCCGGATCGGTCGTTGCCAGCCTGCCGTACGCGCGGGCGACGAGTCGTACCGCCTCGTCGCCGACGTCGAACCGTGTCAGCTCCACCCGGCCGTCCGGGGCGGCCATGTCGCGGCAGCGTCCGGCGTGCACTGTCAGGTCGGTGACGACTCCGGCACCGGTGAGCCGGCCGGGTGCGGCATAGAGGCGCAGGGCGCGCGGCGCGAACGCCGCCCACTCCGACCGCACGCAGTCCCGCAGGTCGCCGAGGTCCTCGAAGTCGTGGGCGACGACCTCGACGAACGGCCGTCCGATGTCGCGGCCGCGGAACCTGATGCCGCCGAGTAGGTCGCCCCGGGAGGAGCCGACGAGGCGGTGCGCGAACTCGCCGGGGGAGATGCCCGGCAACCGCACCTCGCGGAACTCCGCCGCGAATTCGGGATCGTCGACCCGAGCCGTCTGCTCCGACAGCCAGTCGTCGACGACGCGGTGGCCCCCGTCGCCGTACACCAGATGCGCAAGTGCGTACTGGTCGGCGAGTGAGGGCCACCGGGTCGAAGACATGCGGACGAGCCGATCAGATGCGGCTCGCCGGGGCAACCGATTTCAGGGCCGGAAGGATCCGTTCACCCGGTTGGGGGAGACCAGTGTGCCGTTGATCGTCGAGCTCATCGATCCGTTCTGCGTGCGCTCGAGGCGCTCAGCCCGCTGGAGCTGACGCTTGTTGCGCACCTTCTCGCGGAACTCCGCCTGCTTCAGCTGCTGCTTCTCGAAGACCGTGAGGTCGTCGTTGTCACCGGTGAACTGCACGCCGAGCGACGAGCCGTCGGGACGCACGATCCAGGACGCGCGGGTGGTGCCGGCGGCCGCGGTGTAGATGCCGGCGGGCGGTTCGGCGGGCGCGGCGGTGAATTCGTAGGTGGTCCCGTCCATGGTCAGGTCACCCTCGACATCGGTGCCGTCGAACGACGCCGTCAGCGTGTCGCGGAACCGGGACGTGATGTCGATGCCGCCGGCGTTCTGTTCGCCGAAGAACCAGGCTTCGTCGTCGGTGCCGTTGCAGGCGTACGCGGTGATGTTCTTGCCGTCGACGGTGATGCCTATCGTCATCGCGGCGCCGTCCTTGTCCATGTCGGCGACGAAGGTGGCCGACGGCGGGAAGGCGGTGGCAGCGGATGTGGCCGACGAACTCTGTGTGGCATCCGGTTTCGCGGGTTCGGAGCCACCGCCGCAGGCCGACAGGGTGCCCAGTGCGAGCAACGCACCGGAGCAGGTGAGCACGATCCGGCGGTATCCACCCATGAATAGGTCCTTTCTGTGCGCTCCGGGCGGAGCGGGTCATTCCCATCGACGGGCCGGGGGTCGAAAAGGTTCATCGCGGTTCGCGGTGACCTCCGCGCCGCGGTGCCAAGCCTGACAGAATCGGGCACAACCGGTGTCGGGTTGAACCGGATCGCAGTCCCACCCGTCGAACAGGTGAGAGATGACAAGCCCGGAGACGCCACCCACAGCGCGCACCGCCGGCCAGGCCGAGCAATTGCGCGCGATGCATGATGCGCACAGCCTTCCGCTTCAGCGCTATGTGCTGCGGCTGACCCGCGGCGATCAGCAGTTCGCGGAGGATGTGGTGCAGGAGTCACTGTTGCGGCTCTGGCAGAAGCCGGAGGTGCTGGCCCGGCCGAGCGAGTCGGTGCGGGCCTGGCTGAACACCGTCGCCAAGAACCTGGTCATCGACGATCGTCGCAGCGCGCGCTTCACCCGCGAGCAGCAGACCGAAGAGATGCCGGAGCGGCAGACGCCTGACATCTTCGGCCCCTCGGTCGACAAGATGGTGCTGGCGGACGTCTTGCGGTCGTTGAGCCCGGAGCACCGGGCTGCGATCGTCCGGACGTACTACCTCGGGCAGACCATCAGTGACATCGCCGCCCACGAGGGGGTTCCGCCCGGCACCGTGAAATCACGGCTGCACTACGCGGTTCGGGCGTTGCGAACAGCTTTGGAGGAGAGGGGGGTGGTCCGATGAGTACGGACGACAACCTGGCCGAGTGGGATGCGGCCTACGTGCTCGGCGCCCTGACGCCGCAGGAGCAGCAGGAGTACGAGCGGTATCTCGCCGCCGACCCTGCGCGCGCCGCGGAGGTGGAGGAGCTGCGGGTGATCCCGCCGCTCCTCGACGCGCTGACACCCGAGGAGGCCTACGCGCTCCTCGATCCGGCCGGCACGGACGAGGAACCGGGGGAGCCCGCCGCGGTGACGTCCCTCGCCGACGCCCGCGCCGGGCGGAAGGGCCGCTCGCGGACGGGGATGTGGACGAGTGCGCTGGCCGCCGCCGCGGCACTGCTGCTCATCGGCGGCTTCGTCGGGTACGCGGTGATCCCGCGGCAGGCCACCCCGACGGGCGAGGTGGCGCTGCAGGCGATGTCGCCGGGCTCCCGGGGCGGTGTCAGCGCCGCGCTCGCGGTGTCCGAGAAGGGGTGGGGCACCCGGTTCGACTGGACGTGCGAGTACACCGCCGAATGGGCCACCGGCGTGGCGAGTTACGACCTCGTGGTCACCACCGTCGACGGCGCTCAGTCGACGGTGGCGTCGTGGAGTCCGGCCGGCGACGAAGCCACCGGGCTCGCCGCCGCCACGGTCATCCCCACCTCGCAGATCCGCACCGTCGACATCCGGGTCGCCGGGACGGACACCAAGCTCGCGGTGACGACGGTGAACGCCTGACCGGGACGACTCAGCCGCAGAGCCGCCGCACCTCCGCGTCGGCCGCGTCGGCGTCCCGCAGCCGGGCCGCCTGATCGGGATCGGAGTTCTGCGCGCCTGCCGTCGCTGCGGCCGCGATGTCCATGAGTGCGTCGGCGAGTCGGTGCACCGCACCGGACAGCTCGGTGGGGGTCGCCGGATCGAGGCGCGCCAGCAGGTACTGGCCACCGTCGAAGAGGGACAGCCGGGCATTGGCGGCCGCGGCGAGCGATCCCGCGACGTCGTCAGGCGCGACGGGCCCGGGCTCGCCGGTGTTCAACGACACCCCCGTCCGCACCAGTTCCGCTGCCGCACAGGTGTTCTGCCGGGCCTGATCGCGCTGCGCCTGCGGGTACTGCACATCAGCGGCCGACCCGGGGAACGTGCGCCACAGCGCCCACCCGGACAGGCCGAGTGCCGCGACGGCGAGCACCAGCGCAGTGCCCGACACCCACCGTGAGCGTTGCGGTACCCCGGTGTCCGGCGTCTCACCGGGCAAAGGCTGCGACATGTCGGCGATCGTAGCCGCGACGAGGCGGACTCCCACATCGATGGCCGGGTCCGCCGGCGCGCCCGCATCCGAAATAGGATCTCCGCATGCGGCTGCCGGTGCTCATCGCGATCACGGCGGCGACGGTCGCGCTGAGCGCGTGCAGCCCGGCCGCAACCGAGCCGCAGCCGCCC
>NZ_JAUMSQ010000292.1:0-872 GCF_030519285.1 Mycolicibacterium arseniciresistens | reverse complement strand
CCGAAATAGGATCTCCGCATGCGGCTGCCGGTGCTCATCGCGATCACGGCGGCGACGGTCGCGCTGAGCGCGTGCAGCCCGGCCGCAACCGAGCCGCAGCCGCCCACCGCACCGGCCGCCCCACCGGTCCCGACGGTCGCCGACGACTCCCGGCCGCCCGGCGCCGCCCTGCTGATCGGCCCGGCGGCGCAGTACCCGGGCACCGGCCCGACCGACGCCGACACCTTGACCATCGGTGACGCCGCCACCGACACGGTGGGCGGCCTGCTTCCCGGCGACACGATGCTCAGCCCGTTCGAGGTGTCGACGCCGATCCTCGAACTCCTGGACCCCGCGCTGCTCGACGCGGTCCAGCAGGCCGCCCGGCGCGCCGCCGCCGACGGCGTCGAGATGAGGATCACCTCGGGGTGGCGGTCCCGCGGATTCCAGCAGCGGCTGCTCGACGACGGCGTGCGCACCTACGGCGGTCTCGACGCCGCACGGCAGTTCGTCGCCACCCCCGAGGTGTCAAGGCATGTCGTCGGCGAGGCGATCGACATCGGCCCGACCACCGCGGCGGAGTGGATGATCGCCAATGGCCGCCGATTCGGGCTCTGCCAGATCTTCGCCAACGAGAACTGGCACTTCGAGCTCGCCACCGACGAGCGCGGCGAGTGCCCGCCGCTGCGCCCCAACGCGGCGGGCTGAGCGCGCCGCGTGTTCGACCACGCGGTGTAATCACCGACGGCAGGGGTACACGAAACCGTGCTCGAGACCATGACGATCCGCGATCCCCGCACCGGTGACGTCGCCGCCGAAGTCCCGATCGCCGACGCGTCCACCTGCGACGCAGCGGTGCGCCGCGCGCATGCTGCCGCGGCAGGCTGGGCCCG
>NZ_JAUMSQ010000291.1:0-2692 GCF_030519285.1 Mycolicibacterium arseniciresistens | reverse complement strand
CGTGTCCGCGGCCGCGGCGGCGACCGGGGCCGACGCCTGGGACTGGGTGCTCGGCGGCGGTGAGGACCACGCCCTGGTCGCGACCTTCCCCGGCCCGCCGCCCGAGGGCTGGCGGGTGATCGGACGGGTCCTCGACGGTCCGCCCGAGGTCCTGGTGGACGGTCGGCCGTGGCAGGGCAACCGGGGATGGCAGTCGTTCTGACCGACCGCGCACGCTAGGTTGGCCACTCGTGACCGCACGCCCACTGGAAGAAATCGTCGAGCCCGGCTGGGCTCGCGCGCTGGCGCCCGTCGGAGACCAGGTGACCCAGATGGGGGAGTTCCTTCGCGCCGAACTGGCCGCCGGGCACCGCTATCTGCCTGCGGGCCCGAACGTGTTGCGCGCCTTCACCTACCCCTTCGCCGATGTTCGGGTGCTGATCGTCGGCCAGGATCCCTACCCGACGCCGGGCCACGCCGTCGGCCTGAGTTTCTCTGTCGGCGCCGACGTGCGGCCGATCCCGCGCAGCCTGTCGAACATCTTCACCGAGTACACCGCCGACCTCGGCCTTCCGCAGCCCAGCACCGGTGACCTGACGCCGTGGGCGCAACGCGGGGTGCTGCTTCTCAACCGGGTGCTCACCGTGCGGCCCGGCACGCCCGCGTCCCATCGCGGCAAGGGCTGGGAGGCCGTCACCGAGCGCGCCATCCAGGCGCTGACCGACAGGAAGAAACCCCTGGTCGCGGTGCTGTGGGGGCGCGACGCGGCCACCCTCAAGCCGATGCTGGCCGGCGGGGACTGTGTGGCGATCGAGTCGCCCCACCCCTCACCGCTGTCGGCGTCGCGCGGATTCTTCGGATCGCGGCCGTTCAGCCGCGCGAACGAGTTGCTGACGCAGATGGGCGCCGAGCCCGTCGACTGGCAACTGCCCTAGCTACCGGAGATCGCCGGGATCGGCGGCGGTGCAGGAATCGCCGGTGGTGCGGGGATCGCGGGAGGCGACGGGATCGCAGGCGGCGACGGAACCGCAGGCGGGGGTGGGACCTCGACGGTCGCGTCACCGCCGGTGGTGCCGGGCAATTCGGGCGACGGCGTCGTCGAACCGGGCACCTGGGTCTGGGTCTCGGTCTCGGTCTCCACGGTGGTCGTCACCGACGTGGTCTCGGTGGTGGAGGTCTCGCTCTCCCCGCCGGAATCGTCGCCGCACGCCGTGAAGAGGGTGCCGGCCGCCACGCCGGCGGCCAGAGTGAGGAGAACAGACTGGGACGTGCTGCGAAGCGCCATGAAGACAGGGCTTCCCCCTGCGTCCCGGGGGCTAAACCCCCAGTAGAGACGGCCGGAGCCCGGCTGGGTCAGCCGCGCGCGACCTTGCCGGCCTTGATGCACGAGGTGCAGACGTTGATGCGCTGCTTGTTGCCGCCCGGGCGGGAGGCGGCGCGCACCGACTGGATGTTGGGATTCCAGCGGCGGCTGGTACGCCGGTGCGAATGCGACACCGACTTGCCGAAGCCGGGGGCCTTCCCGCAGACATCGCACACGGCAGCCATAGTCAGAACTCCTCGGATCAGTACGTGCTCGGATCTTGGGGGCCAACGACCGCAAGCGGGTGACCCGACAACCTGATCAGGATACCGGCCGCCGCGGCATTCCCCAAAACGGCGCCCGTGCGGCTGTGGATCGGCTGTCCACAGGGCGTGACCAGCCCGGCTGATGTGGTCGGCGGTGTCGTCGCCACTCGTTAGGCTGACGCGACGGCGGACTACACGGGTCTGGAGGTGGGATGGCGGGTCGGCGGCTGGACGCCTGCGCGCTGCGCCGGTGGGCCCACACGTCGGTGGGCGACCTGATCACCCACACCAACGAGATCAACCGCCTCAACGTCTTCCCCGTCGCCGACGCCGACACCGGCACCAACATGCTGTTCACCATGCGCGCGGCATGGGAGCAGGTCGACGCACAGGGACCCGGCGACGTCGCCGCAGTGAGCGCGGCGCTGGCCGAGGGCGCCCTGCACGGCGCCCGTGGCAACTCCGGGGTGATCCTGTCCCAGATCGTGCGCGGGCTGGCCGTCGTCACCGCCGAGGCCGCCGCCGAGCGTGGCGGCGAACTCCCCGAGGTGGACGGCGAGCTGTACGCCGCCACGCTGCGACAGGCCGCGGCGTTCGCGGCGACGTCGATGGGGGAGTCGGTGCCGGGCACGATCGTCACCGTGCTGCAGGCCGCCGCCGATGCGGCCACCGGAGTCGCCTCCGACGGTGCCGATGCGGCCCACGTCGCTGCTGTGGCCGCCGACGCCGCGGCCGACGCCCTCGACCGCACCCCGCAACAACTCGCGGTCCTGGCCTCCGCGGGGGTGGTCGACGCCGGTGGACGGGGCCTGCTCGTCCTGCTGGACGCGATGACCTCGACGCTCACCGGCGAGTCCACCCGGCGCGCGGAGTACGTGCCTTCCCCGTCCCCTTCACCGTCCCCCGGCGCCCACTCGGGCGGCGAACGGAACGCCACCGCGGCGCCGCCCCAGTTCGAGGTGATGTACCTGCTCAGCGACTGCGGCGCCGACGACGTCGAGCGGTTGCGCGGCCGGCTCGACCACCTCGGTGAATCCGTGGCCATCGCCGCTTCCGGCGGTGGGCAGTACTCGGTGCACGTGCACGCCGACGATGCGGGCGCCGCCGTCGAGGCCGGCCTCGCGGTGGGCACACCGAGCCGCAT
>NZ_JAUMSQ010000290.1:0-8200 GCF_030519285.1 Mycolicibacterium arseniciresistens | reverse complement strand
ACGCCGACGATGCGGGCGCCGCCGTCGAGGCCGGCCTCGCGGTGGGCACACCGAGCCGCATCCAGATCACGGCGCTGACTGGCGCCGCCGCCGCCCGGCCCGCGGCGGGGTGGAGCCGTGACCGGGCGGTGCTGGCCATCGTCGACGGCGCAGGCGCCGAGGAGTTGTTCAGCGGTGAGGGAGCGCAGGTGCTGCGGCCCGCCCCCGACGGTCCGGTGAGCGCAAGCCAGTTGCTGCGGGCCCTCGTCGACGCAGGCGCCGCGCAGATCATGGTGCTGCCCAACGGCTATGTCGCCGCCGAGGAGCTGGTCGCCGGATGCACAGCGGCGATCGGCTGGGGCATCGACGTGGTGCCGGTGCCCGCGGGGTCGATGGTGCAGGGGCTGGCAGCCCTCGCCGTGCACGATCCCGCACGCCAGGCCGTCGACGACGGGTACACGATGGCCCGCGCCGCCGCGGCCGCCCGGCACGGGACGGTGCGCACCGCCACCGAGGAGGCGCTGACGTGGGCGGGCACCTGCAGGCCCGGCGACGGACTCGGCATCGCCGGTGACGAGGTGCTGATCGTGGGCCCCGACCTCACCGCCGCCGCGGCCGGACTGATCGACCTGCTGCTGGTGGCGGGCGGCGAACTGGTCACGGTGCTCACCGGCGACGGCGTCGACGCGTCGGTGGGCGCGGCGCTGCGCGAACACGTGCACCGCGAGCACCTCGGCACCGAACTGGTCACCTATCACACCGGCCACGGCGGTGACGCGCTGCTGATCGGCGTCGAATAGCCGTGGCGACCCTCTCCGACCGCCTCGACAAGGTCATCGGCGCGAAATCGGCACGCAAGCTCGAGGAGCACCTCGGCCTCCGCACGGTGAACGACCTCCTGCGCCACTACCCGCGCAAGTACAGCGACGGCATGACCGTGCGCGGTGAGGGCGAGGCGCTCGATCTCGAGGAAGGCGAGCACGTCACCTTCGTCGACGAGATCACCGAGGCCGACCCGGGATTCATGAAGGCGCAGCCGGGCAAGCGCAGGCGCCAGTACCTGCGCCTGACCATCGGCAAACGCACACCGAAGGTGACGGCGACGTTCTTCAACGCGGACTGGATGATCGACAAGCTGCCGGTCGGCACCCGGCTGATGTTGTCCGGTGAGGTGAAGTGGT
Source organism: Mycolicibacterium arseniciresistens (assembly GCF_030519285.1). Lineage (NCBI taxonomy): Bacteria > Bacillati > Actinomycetota > Actinomycetes > Mycobacteriales > Mycobacteriaceae > Mycobacterium > Mycolicibacterium arseniciresistens. The sequence continues at coordinate 7,040 of NZ_JAUMSQ010000290.1, read as the reverse complement.
TCCGCAACACACTTCAGTTGAGTCACCCGGACTTCCTCGTCCTCGAGTCGCCGCTGGGAAAGAAGATCGGCACCAAGTCGCTCAAGACCATCGCGGCCGCCTCCGGCGAGACCGGCGACGACCTGCTGGCGGCGTTCGAGCGGGACTTCTTCCCGATCTACCCGGCCAGCGCCAAGGTGCAGAGCTGGGACATCTACGCGTGCGTGCGGCAGACACTCGACATGCTCGATCCCGTTCCTGATCCGTTGCCCGCCAACGTTGTTCGTCAACGCGATCTGGTCTCGGAAGACGCCGCGCTACGGGCGATCCACCTGGCCGAGAGCGAAGCCGAACGCGACCGGGCCCGGGACCGGCTGACCGTCGACGAGGCGGTCGGGTTGCAGTGGGGTCTGGTGAGCCGGCGCCACGGCGAGCTCGGGGAGTCCGGCCCTGCGGCACCGCTGCGCGACGACGGTCTGGTCGCCGGACTGCGCGAGAGGCTGCCGTTCGAGCTGACGAACGGTCAGCGCGAGGTGCTCGTCGAACTGTCGTCCGAACTCGCGGCCAATCGGCCGATGAACCGCATGCTGCAGGGCGAGGTCGGCTCCGGCAAGACGATCGTCTCGGTGCTCGCGATGCTGCAGATGGTGGACGCCGGCTATCAGTGCGCGCTGCTGGCGCCCACGGAAGTGCTTGCTGCGCAACATGAGCGATCGGTCCGCGATGTGCTCGGTCCGCTGGCGATGGCGGGGCAGCTCGAAGGCGCCGACCGGGCGACCGCGGTGACCCTGCTGACCGGGTCGATGTCGCCGCAACAGAAGCGTCAGGTGCGCGCCGCCGTGTCCTCCGGGGAGGCGGGCATCGTGATCGGCACCCATGCGCTGCTGCAGGACGCGGTGGAGTTCCACAACCTGGGCATGGTGGTGGTCGACGAGCAGCACCGCTTCGGTGTCGAACAACGGGACCGGTTGCGCGCCAAGGCCCCTGCCGGCCTCACCCCGCACCTGCTGGTGATGACGGCCACGCCCATCCCGCGCACGGTGGCGCTGACGGTCTTCGGCGACCTCGAGACCTCGACGCTGCGCGAGCTGCCGCGCGGACGGCAACCGATCACCACCAACACCATTTTCGTCTCCGCCAAACCGGCGTGGCTCGAGCGGGCGTGGGCACGGCTGGCCGAAGAGGTGCGCGCCGGGCGGCAGGCATACGTGGTGGCGTCACGGATCGACGAATCCGACGAAGAGCCGGGCGCCGGCGGCGGACCGCCGCCCACCACCGTGGTGGAGCTGTTCGACCGGCTGAAGGGTGGTCCGCTGTCGGGGCTGCGGCTGGCGCTCATGCACGGCAGGTTGCCGGCCGACGAGAAGGACGCGGTGATGTCGGCGTTCCGGGCCGGCGAGATCGACGTCCTGGTGTGCACGACCGTGATCGAGGTCGGTGTCGACGTCCCCAACGCGACGGTGATGGTGGTGATGGACGCCGACCGGTTCGGCATCAGCCAGCTCCACCAGCTGCGCGGCCGCATCGGCCGGGGCAGCCATCCCAGCCTGTGCCTGCTGGCCACCCGGCTGCCGGAGGGCTCGAAAGCCGGTGCGCGGCTGAAGGCGGTGGCGAGCACGCTGGACGGGTTCGAGCTCGCCGACCTGGACCTCGAACAGCGCCGCGAGGGGGACGTGTTGGGCCTCAACCAGTCCGGGCGCCGGCTCAAGCTGCACTTCCTGTCGCTGGTCGACCATCTGGAGATCATCCAGGACGCCCGTGCGCTGTGCGAGGAGCACTACACCCAAGCGCCGCAGGACCCGGGGATGGCGCTGCTCGCCGCCCAGTTCACCGACACCGACGTGGACTACCTGGACAAGACGTGACCAGGCGACGGACGTGGTGGGTGGCGGTGGCCGCGGTGCTCGCGGTGCTGGTGGCCGTACAGGTCAACACCGGGCAGTCGCCGGGGCGGTTCGTCGCCCAGGCCGAGATCCCGACCGTCACACCGGGAACCGACATCCTCGCCGGGGTGCCCGAGGTGCCGGGCAGGCTCCGCGGCAACGACTACCGGCGGGCCGCCTTCGGCGAGTCGTGGACCGACGACACCGACGCGCCCGGCGGCCGCAACGGTTGCGACACCCGCAACGACATCCTCGAACGCGACCTGGTGGACAAGACCTATGTGTCGATCAGCCGCTGCCCGACCGCGGTGGCCACCGGCACGCTGCACGACCCGTACACCAACGCCACGGTGGCCTTCGTGCGCGGCAACCAGATCGGGGCGTCGGTGCAGATCGACCACCTCGTCCCGCTGGCACTGGCCTGGGACCTCGGCGCCCGGCACTGGACCGATCATCTGCGCGCCAGATTCGCCAACGACCCGGCGAACCTGATCGCCGTGTCAGGTGCGGCCAATCAGGACAAGGGCGACGACACGCCGGCCGAGTGGATGCCACCGAACCGGGCGTTCTGGTGTCAGTACGCCGTCCAGTTCTCGGCGGTGCTGCGCGGGTACGGACTGCCGGTGGACACCCGCTCGGCGGTCACGCTGCGCGACGCCGCAGCCACCTGCCCGACGGGTTGAGGTGGCGACGAACGGGAGATCCCTTCACAGCCGCGAGCTAGGTATAGACACATGCGCATATGGCTATATATGGTCGAACCGTCGATACGAGAGGAGCATTCACATGGCAAGTGCAGCGCTGGCGCTCTACGCAGTGTTCATCGTCACCGGCCTCGGCTGGCGCAGCTACCTGCAGTGGCGCCGCACCGGATCGACGGGCATGCGGGGATTTCACGGCACGCCCGGATCGACGGAGTGGCTCGCAGGCGTCGGTTTCGCGATCGCCGTCGTGGCCGGCGCCGTTGCGCCGATCCTGCAGCTGGTCGGTGCGTTGACCCCGGTCGGGGCGCTGGACCATCCGCTGTTCGGTGTCGCGGGAACGATTCTCGCTGTTCTCGGCATCGCGGCGACACTGTGGGCCCAGGAGTCCATGGGCGACTCGTGGCGCATCGGCGTCGACACCGGTGAGGTGACCCAGCTGGTCGACAACGGAGTCTTCGGCTGGGTGCGCAATCCCATCTTCACCGCGATGCTGGTCTTCGGCGCCGGCGTGGCACTGATGAACCCGAACGTGCTCGCCCTGCTCGGCTTCGCGCTGCTGGCCGTGTCCATCGAGCTCCAGGTCCGTGTCGTCGAAGAGCCGTACCTGCTGCGCACCCACGGCGCGCGTTACCGCGAATACGGCCGCCGGGTGGGACGCTTCATCCCGGGAGTCGGACGTTTCGGCACAGATTCGGTCGAAGACGGCCGGCGACCCGATGTTCGATCACCGCGTCGGTGAAGGTCGTGCGACCCGCGACGTGAGGAAGAGAGGCAGGCCTGTGCGAGCGGTCACCGTGTTCGCCGTTGTCACCGCCCTGCTCTTCTCGGCCGGTGGTGCCGCCCCCGTTGCCGGTGCGGCGTGCGGACCCGACGATGCGCAATGTGACCTGCGCGCCCGAATCACCAGAGCAGAGAACTACATTGCGACACGGCCGGGAACCGTGGGAATCGTGGTGCGCGATCGTGTGACGGGAGCCAGGTACCGCAACGCCGACGCCGGCACCCTCGTGTGGACGGCGTCCACGATCAAACTCGCGATGGTCGCCGACCTGCTCACCCGCGAACGGGCGGGTTCGCTCCGGCTCGGCGAGGAGGATCGGCGACTCATGGTCGCGATGCTGCGTAGTTCGGACAACGCGGCAGCCGACGCACTGTGGGCGCGCTACGGGGGCACCGACAACGCCTTCAACCAGAACTTCCCCCGCTACGGGATGCCGAATGTGCGCCCGCAACCGGGCTTCGGCGACGTGTTCCCGTACTGGGGCTTCCAGAAGGCCACTGCCGCCGACCTCGACGGTCTGATGAACTTCGTCCTGACCGGCCTGCCGCCCGCCGACGCCGCCGCGGTCGTCGCGGAGATGCAGCGGGTCGACCGCGACCAGCAGTGGGGAGTGTGGGGCGCTGGCGGCGCCATGGCGCCGGGCAACAAGAACGGATGGTCGCAGGAGCAGGGCGGATGGGTCGTCAACACGGTGGGATTCGCCGGGCCGCAGCAGCGCTACACGTTGGCGATCATGAATTCGCTCGACGGCGAGGGCGGCTATGACGACGGTGTGGAGACCACGACGCAAGTCAGCCGCATCCTGCTGGGACCCGCTTAGCGACGGGTACGGCGAATCCCGTTGTCACTCAACGATGTCGGTCACGGCGACGTCGATCGCCACCCCGTCTACCGCGCCGACGAGGTCGAGCACCACCTCGGCGCAGACCTCGAGCGCACGGGCCACGGCGGCGTGCAGGTCGGCGCCGTAGCGGCCGGCCAGTTCGACACGGACGCCGCGCAGCGCCCGCACGTCGTCGACGTCGACCTCGACGTGTGACAGGACGTAGCCGCCGTCGCCGCGCAGCGCTCGAGCCAGCGCGGCGCGCAACACCAGGTCGCTGATCGCGATGGCGCCGGGTGCGGTCCCCGGCGCGGGATTGGCGACGACGATCGGCCAGCCGCCCCGCGTGGTCGCCCGCACCGCGGCGATCACCCGCTCCTCGATCGCCGACCAACCCGGCTCGGGCACCGCGCGCAGCACCGTTCCGGCGCGCGCGAAGGAGCCGACCCCCTCGTGGTCTGCTATCGCCATCGCTGCAACCTCTGCTGAAGAGTGGCGCGGGCTCGGTGGTGGTGTCCGCGCGCGCCGTCCGGACTCAACTCCAGGATCGTGCCGATCTCCGGGAACGTCAATTCCTCCACTTCCCGCAGCATCCACACCGCCCGTTGTCGCGGTGGCAACTCGACCAGCGCCGCCTCCAGCGCCGCCACGAATGCGGCGTTCGACACCGCGGCGAACGGATCGGCGGTCGACGAGGTGTCCGCCGGGTCGATCAGCCGGTCGTCGATCGGCACCGCCCGCTTGACGCGGTGCGAGTCGACCACCTTGCGCTGGCATATCGCGAAAAGCCAGGTGCGCACCCCTGAATCGCCGCGGAAACCGCCGATGCGCCGCCATGCGGCCACGAATGTCTCCTGCACGATGTCCGCGACGGCGTGTTCGTCCCTGGTCATCCGGCGGGCGTACCGGTGCAGTGCAGGCCCGTGCCTTCGGACGAGTTGCTCGAATGCCTGCCGGTCGCCGGCTGCCGCGGCGGCCGCAAGGCCGCAGTCGTCGTCCACCGGCGCCGGCGCCACAGGCATATCCACCACTGCTGTCGCTTTCGTCCGGCACCGCTCGTCGCGGCGTCATGCAGTCATTCGGAACCGGACCCCCTTCGGCGTTGTGGCGATCGCCACAGCGGTGCGGCGTTCGGTGTGCGCGGGCACGCCCGACCAACAGTCGTGAACACAGCAGAGAGGAGTTCAGAAGTGAGCACGTTGCAGAACAACGAGGGCAAGACGAGGTCGATCGTGCCGACCGAACCGGCTGGCGGGCCGTTGACCACCGGCCACGGCAGGACGTCGATCGCCGACACCGTGGTGTCCAAGATCGCCGGCATCGCGGCTCGCGAGGTGCACGGCGTGCACGAGCTGGGTGGCAGCGCCAGTCGCGCCGTCGGCGCGTTGCGCGAGCGCATCCCCGGCGCCTCGGTGAACCACTCCCAGGGTGTCTCGGTCGAGGTGGGCGAGAAGCAGGCCGCGGTCGGGATCGACATCGTCGCGGAGTACGGCGTGTCCATCGCCGATCTGGCAACCGGTATCCGGCGCAACGTGATCGCCGCGCTCGAGCGGATGACCGGACTCGAGGTCGTCGAGGTGGACATCACCGTGCACGACGTGTTCATCGCCGACGAGCAGCCCGGCGACGTCGCCGCGAGCCGCCTGTCCAGGGTCGAGTAGTGCCGCCCGGCGTCGAGGATCCGGCCGACACCGTGGCCGCGCTCACCCGCGCGGTCCCCGGCGTCGCGGGACTGCACCCGGGCATGTTCGGCGAAGTCGCCACCTACCTGCCCGGGCGACGCGTCAGCGGGGTCCGGTTCACCGATTCGGGCCTCGAGGTGCACATCGTCGTGTGGGCCGACGCGCCGGTGCGCCGCACCGCCGCCCTGGTGCGCGAGTCGGTCGCCGCCGCCGTCCCCGGTGCGCCGATCGACGTGACGGTCGAGGACATCGCGACCCGGGACCAACCGGCCGGTGCCGTCGATGCCGGGTAGCACCGACGAGAACGCGCTGGCGGCCCGCCGAGCCCGGCGGGCCGCCATCCGCCTTCACCACCCCGACGCCGGTGGCAGCGCCGCCGCCCTCATCGCGGCTCTCTCCGCCACGGGGTGCACCGAACCGCCACCGATGGTCTTCGCGACCACCGCGCGCAGCAGGCTCCGCCGGCTGGGCAGCCGTCTGCGTCTGGCACTGCGCCGCAGGCGCTTCGTCATCCACGACCACGAGTTCATCGAGAACCACGAAGGGACCACCTCATGACCACCGCAACCGCCGGCCTACTGGCCGGACTGCTGCTCGGTGTGGCCGCCGCCGCAGGCGGATTCACCGGATTCCTGCTCGCGTTCGTGTTGGGCGCCGCCGGGTACCTCGTCGGCGGGCACCGCGACGGCGAGTTCGACGCGATCGCCCTGCTGCGAGGCCGGGGCCGTGGCTGAGCCGGTGGTCGATGACCCCGGCTCCCGCGGCCGGCTCGTGGTTCACGAACGCGCCGTACAGAGCGTCGCCCTCGCCGCCGCACTCGGCGTCGAGGGCGTGCACCGGCTGCGCCGCGGACCCCGGGTGCTCGGCGGCACAGAGCTGCCGCGCGCCGACGTCGCGGTGAGGGGTGAACACGTGCACGCCACCGTCGAGGTGGCCGCCGGCTGGGGTCGATCGTTGACCCACACCGCCGAGGCAGTGGCGCTCCGGGTCCGAGACGCCCTCGGCTCGTTGAGCGGATTCGTCGTCGATGGCGTCGATGTGCACGTGGCCGCGGTCGTCCCACCAGACGAACACGGGAGGCTGCGATGAGCGCCACCGCCACCGACATCACCCCGGCCGCCGGGCCGGAGGTCCGGCCCGCGCCCGAACCGCTGCGTGCGGCCGGTGCGGGCTACGCCGGTGTGCTGC
>NZ_JAUMSQ010000029.1:0-50512 GCF_030519285.1 Mycolicibacterium arseniciresistens | reverse complement strand
TCGAGGCTCTACTGCTTGCCGAGCATGTCACCGTGCTCACCCAGACCCCCTCGGCGGCGGGAATGCTCTCGCCGCGGGCGCTCGGGTCGACGGCCCTGTTCGTCGGCGGTGAGGCATGTCCGGCGGAGGTGGTGGACCGGTGGGCGCCGGGCCGGGTGATGGTCAACGCCTACGGCCCGACCGAGACCACCATCTACGCGTCGATGAGCACGCCGCTGACGGCGGGTTCGGGGGCGGCGCCGATCGGCGCGCCGGCGGCAGGGGCGGCGCTGTTCGTCTGCGACGACTGGCTGCGGCCGGTGCCTGCCGGCGTGGTCGGGGAACTGTACGTCGCCGGCTCCGGTGTCGGGATGGGGTATGTGGGCCGCACCGCCCTGACCGGATCGCGGTTCGTGGCATGCCCTTTCGGGGCGCCGGGCTCGAGGATGTACCGCACCGGCGACCTGGTGCGCTGGAATGACGACGGGCAACTGCGCTACGTGGGCCGCTCCGACGAGCAGGTCAAGATTCGCGGCTACCGCATCGAGCTCGGCGAGATCCAGGCGGCGCTGGCCGACCTCGACGGTGTCGGACAGGCGGCGGTGATCGCCCGCGAAGACCGTCCAGGCGACAAGCGCCTCGTCGGCTACGTCACCGAAACCCGTTCCGGCACCACTGATCCGAGCGAGTTGCGGGCGCAGCTGGCCCAGCGGCTGCCGGGCTACATGGTGCCGGCCGCGATCGTGGTGATCGACGCTGTGCCGCTGACCGTGAACGGAAAGCTGGACACCCGCAGCCTGCCCGCACCCGCCTACGCCACCGAGTCGTACCGCGCGCCGGCCGACCCGGTCGAGCAGGTGCTCGCCGACATCTACGCACAGGTCCTCGGGCTCGAACGGGTCGGTGTCGACGACGCGTTCTTCGAACTGGGCGGCGACAGCATCCTGTCGATGCAGGTGGTGGCCCGCGCGCGGACCGCAGGAGTGGTGTGCCGACCGCGCGACGTCTTCGTCGAACAGACCGTGGCCAGGCTGGCCCGGGTTGCCCGGGTCGCCGACGACGAGTTCGGGGAGGTCGACGATGGCACCGGGCCGGTGGTCGCCACCCCGATCATGCGGTGGTTGGCGGGTGTGGACGGCCCGGTCGAACAGTTCAACCAGGCGATGGTGCTGCAGGCCCCGCCCGGGGTCACCCGCGACGATGTCGAGATCGTGCTGCAGGCACTGCTGGATCACCATGCCGCGTTCCGGATGTCGGGCGCTCTGAAAGCCGGCGAGTGGTCGCTCGAGGTGCCCGAACCCGGATCGGTGCGTGCCCGTGACTGTCTGCAGTCGGTGGACCGACTGACCGACGAGGCGGTGCGGGAGGCCCGGCGGCGGCTGAACCCGGCGGCCGGAGCGATGCTGCGCGCACTGTGGGCGCCCGGCACCGGCCGGCTGGCGATGATCGTCCACCACCTGGTGATCGACGGTGTGTCGTGGCGAATCCTGCTGGAAGACCTCAACATCGCCTGGGCGCAGCACCACCGCGGTCAGCCCGTGGCGCTGCCCGCAGGCGGCACGTCGTTCGCGCGGTGGGCCAGGCGCCTCGAGGCGCATGCGGTGGCGCCCGAGGTGGTGGAGCAGCTCGACGCCTGGCGGCAGGTGGCGGCGGTTCCGGCGGCGTTGCCCGCGCTGGATCCCGTGCGGGACACCTACGCCACGGCCGGACACCTGACGACGACCCTCGATGCCGACACCACTCGCCTATTGCTGGGTGAGGTGCCGACGGCATTCCACGCCGGAGCGCAGGACATCCTGCTGATCGCGTTCGGTCTGGCGGTCGCGGAGTTGCTCGGCACCGGCACCGACACCAGGCCGGTCGGCATCGATGTCGAGGGCCATGGCCGCGCCGAGGAGTTGGGCACCGACGTCGACCTGTCGCGCACGGTGGGCTGGTTCACCACCAAGTACCCGGTGTCGCTGAGGATCGGCGGACTGTCCTGGACGCACGTGAGCGCCGGTGATGCGGCGCTGGGGGCGATCGTCAAGGACGCCAAGGAACAGCTGCGTGCCCTGCCCGACGGTCTGTCCTACGGCCTGCTGCGGTACCTCAATCCGGACGCTGATCTCCAGGGCGCCGATCCGGTTATCGGGTTCAACTATCTCGGCCGCCTCGGGGCCGGAGCGGTCACCCTGTCCGAGGACCTGTGGCGCCTCGGCCAGGACAGCCTCCCGCTGACCGAGGTCGCGGCCGCCATCGGGATCCCGCTGGCCCACAGCGTGGAATTGAACGCCGTGACCACGGACACCGATGACGGCCCGTGTCTGCGCGCGGCGTGGACGTGGGCGCCGTCGGTGGTCGACCATGCGCTGATCGAGCGCCTGAGCCGGTTGTGGTTCGAGGCCCTGACCGGCATCTGCGCACACGTGCGACGCGGCGGCGGCGGACTCACCCCCTCGGACATCGCGCCCGCCAGGCTGAGCCAGCACGAACTCGACGAGGTGCAGCGCAGGTACGAGGTCGCCGACATCCTGCCGCTGACCCCGCTGCAGCAGGGCCTGCTCTTCCATGCCGACTCCGCACACGCCAACGACGACATGTACGCGGTGCAACTGGATTTCACCGTGGCGGGGCCGGTGGACCCGCAGCGGTTGCGCGACGCGGTCCGCAGGGTCGTCAACCGACACCCCCACCTCGCGGCCCGCTTCTGCGACCAGTTCGACGAGCCGGTGCAGGTCATCCTCCGTGATCCGGAGACCGCCTGGCACTACGCGGATCTCACGGATGCGGACGCCGACGAGGGGGACCGGCTGTGCGCCGCCGAACGCGTCGCGGTGTGCGACCTCGCCGATCAGTCGGCGTTCCGGGTGGCGTTGATCCGGGTCGGGCCGCAGCGGCACCGATTGGTGCTGACCTTCCACCACATCGTGGTGGACGGCTGGTCGCTGCCCATCCTGCTGGGTGAGATCTTCGCGATCTATCACGGGCATCCGCTGTCGGCACCCGGCTCCTACCGCCGGTTCCTCACCTGGCTGGCCGATCGCGACCTCGATGGTGCCCGCGAGGCGTGGCGTAAGGCGTTGTCCGGCTTCGAGACCCCCACCCTGGTCGGCACCCAGGACCGGTTCGGGGTGGGGCGCCGCGGCGTCGCCACGTTCGGTGTGCCCGAGCAGATCACCGGCGCACTCGGCGACCTCGCGCGCGCCCGCCACACCACCGTCAGCACAGTTCTGCAGGGCGCATGGGCTCTGCTGCTGACGTCCCTGACCGGCCATTCCGACGTCGCCTTCGGCACCCCGCGCTCACGGGTCGGCCAGGCCGACATCGCCGACGCCGACGCGATGGTCGGCCTGCTGATCAACACGGTGCCGGTGCGGGCCACCATCACGGCGTCGACCACCACCGCAGACCTGCTCGACCAGCTGCAGAACACGCACAACGACCTGCTCGACCACCAGCATCTGGCGCTGATCGACATCCACCGGGCCACCGGTCACGACCGGCTCTTCGACACGCTGTTCGTCTACGAGAACTATCCGATCGACACCAGTGCGCTCGCGGGCGAACACGACTGGACCATCACCGAATTCGCCAACCGCGAGTACAACCACTACCCGCTGACGGTGGAGGCGATGCCGGGCCGCGAGATCGGCATGCGCGTCGAGTACGACACCGATCTGTTCGACGCGACCCGCGTCGAGGCGATCATCGACCGCCTCCAGCGGGTGCTCGCGGCGATGACCGCGGATCCGGCGCGACGGCTGTCGTCGATCGACCTGCTCGACCGCGGTGAGCGTGACCTCGTGCTGTCCGGGCTGTCCGGCGCCGGTGTGACGGCACCGGTGGGCGTGGCCCCGCACCTGTTGACCGCGGCCGTCGCCACCGATCCGGACGCGACAGCTGTGATCGACGGCGGGCGGCAGGTGTCCTACCGGGAACTCGACGAGTGGTCCACGCGGGTGGCCCGGGCCCTGATCGACGCCGGCGTGGGGCCGGAGCGCGCGGTGGGCGTGGCGATGGAACGTTCCCTGGAACTGGTCGTCGCCTGGTGGGCGGTGGTCAAGGCCGGCGGGTTCTATGTGCCGGTCGACCTGGCCCACCCGGTCGAGCGGATCACCAGCGTGCTGGACGCGGTCGGCGCACAGTGCATGCTGGTGGCAGGCAGCGACCCTGTCGCCGCGGCGGCCTCGCGGCCCGTCGTCCGTGTCGACGGTCCCGACGTGTCCGAGCGTTCCCGCGAACCGATCACCGACGCCGATCGGCTCGCGCCGCTGCGGCCCGACGACACCGCCTACGTCATCTTCACCTCCGGATCCACCGGCACCCCCAAGGGGGTCACCGTCAGCCACGCCGGGATGCTCGGTTGGGCTGCCGCACAGGGCAGTACGTTCCTCCTGGGCGCCGACGCGCGGGTGCTGATGGTGGCCGCGCCGACCTTCGACGCGTCGGTCGGTGAGCTCCTGCTGGCCGCGGAAGCCGGTGCCGCCCTCGTGGTGGCGCCGCCGCAGGAGTACGCCGGCGAGGCGCTGACGACACTGCTGGAGCGGCACCAGGTCACCGCCGCCATCCTGACGCCGACCGTGCTGTGGTCGCTGGACCGGTCCCGGCTGGACCGGCTGGACACCCTGATCGCGGTCGGTGAGGCCTGCCTCGACGAACTGGTGGCCGCCTGGGCGCCGGGCAGGCGGATGTTCAACGGATACGGACCCAGCGAGACGACCATCTGGGTCACGTGTGCGCCGCTCGCGGCGGGACAGCCGATCCGGATCGGCGCCCCCATCCCCGGGGTGTGCGCGCTGGTGCTCGACGCCTGGCTGAACCCGGTGGCCGTCGGCGTCGTCGGCGAGCTGTACCTGACCGGGCCCGCCCTGGCGCACGGCTATGTCGGCCGGGCGGAACTCACCTCGGAACGTTTCGTGGCCAACCCCTTCGGCGGTGCGGGCGAGCGCATGTACCGCACCGGCGACCTGGTGCGCTGGACCGGCGAGGGTGCGCTGGACTACCTCGGCCGCGCCGACACCCAGGTCAAACTGCGCGGTCAGCGCATCGAACTCGGCGAGATCGAGAACACCCTGCTGGCCTGCCCGCAGGTCGCCCAGGCCGCCGCCACCGTGCACCACAGCGACACCGGCGCCCACCTGATCGCCTACGTCACGCTGGAACAGACCGGCACCGCCGACGACGACGCCGAGATCGTCGAGGAGTGGCAGACGCTGTACGACGCGCTCTACGGCGCAGACGTCGAGGTACCGGCATTCGGCATGGACTTCCGGGGGTGGAACAGCAGCCTCACCGAGGAGGCCATCCCGCTCGATGACATGGTCGAGTGGCGTGCAGCCACCGTGGACCGGATCTTGGCGCTGCGACCCAGGCGGGTGCTGGAGATCGGCGTCGGCTCCGGCCTGCTGCTGTCGCAGATCGCGCCCACCTGCGAGCACTACGTCGCGACCGACATGTCGCCGGTGGTGATCGACAACCTCAGCCGGAGCCTGGAGCGGCTCGAGATCCCGTGGCGCGACCGGGTGGAGCTGAAAGCCCAGCCCGCACACGTCACTTCGGGACTGCCGCAGGGCTTCTTCGACACCGTCGTCATCAACTCGGTCGTCCAGTACTTCCCGAACGCCGGTTACCTGGCCGACCTCATCGCCGCCGCGATGGACCTGCTGGCACCCGGTGGGGCGCTGTTCGTCGGCGATGTCCGCAACCACACCCTGCAGGGCGCCTTCCAGACCGCGGTCGCCATGGCGCGCACCGAGGCCACCGACGCCGACGAGATCCGCCAGCGCGCGCAGCGCGCCATCCTCGGCGAGACCGAACTGCTGCTGGCGCCGGAGTTCTTCACCTCCTGCGCCGAAGACCACCCGGCGGTGGCCGGTGTGGTGATCGAGGTCAAGCGCGGACGGGCCGACAACGAGCTCACCCGCTACCGCTACGACGTCACGCTGCACAAGGCGCCGGCGCCGGTGCACTCCCTGGCGAGCGCACCGACGTGGGCGTGGACGCGCTGCGACGGCCTCGACGGGCTCAACGCCACACTGGGGTCGGAGCAGCCCGACATCGTCCGCGTCGCAGGGGTTCCGCGCGCCGGCCTGATCGACGACGTCCGGGTCCAGCGCGGCATCGCCAACGGGCTCCCGCCCGCGAGTGCTCTCGCCCACGCGCAGGACGCGTCCTCCGGCGCCGTCATCCCCGAGGACCTGCACCGCATCGGGGAAGTGGCCGGCTACCGCGTGAGCGTCACATGGGGCGCCGATCCCGGCACCCTCGACGCGGTCTTCCTGCGCCTCGTCGCCGGCAGGCCCATCCCGCCGCTGACGGACCTCTACGTCCGGCCCGCCGGACCGGATCGTCGCGGCGCCAACGCCAACGATCCGCACAGCAACACCAGGATCGGCGCGGTACGCCGGCGGCTGACCGAGTGGCTGCCCGAGTACATGGTGCCCACCCACATCGTGGTGCTCGACGAATTCCCGCTGACGTCGTCGGGCAAGCTCGATCGAAAAGCGCTGCCGGCGCCGGAGTTCCAGGACACCGACCAGTACCTGGCACCGGCGGGGGCGGTCGAGGAGATCCTGGCCGGCATCTACGCCCAGGTGCTCGGTCTCGAGCGGGTCGGGGCCGACGAGTCCTTCTTCGACCTGGGCGGGGATTCCCTGTCGGCGATGCGCCTGATCGCTGCGGTCAACAACGCCCTGGACGCCGACCTCTCGGTGCGCGCACTGTTCGAGGCGCCGACTGTGGGCCAGCTCGCTCCGCGCATCGGCGGGGATGCCGGCCGGCTCGAACCGCTGGTGGCCGGTGAGCGGCCCGCGGTGGTGCCGCTGTCCTTCGCGCAGAGCCGGCTGTGGTTCATCGACCAGCTGCAGGGCCCGTCGCCCGTCTACAACATCTCGGTGGCGTTGCGGCTGCGCGGGCCGCTCGACGCCGGCGCGCTGGGTGCTGCGCTCACCGACGTGGTGGGCAGGCACGAGAGCCTGCGGACGCTGTTCGCCGCACCCGACGGCGTACCGCAACAGCTCGTGGTGCCGGCCGAACGGGCCGAACCGGGCTGGGAGGTGGTCGATGCGGCCGGGTGGTACCGGGCCAGGCTCGACGGGGCCATCGAGACGGCGGCGCGGCACACATTCGACCTCGCGCACGAGATCCCCTTCGCCGCGACGCTGTTCCGTCTCACCGACGTCGAACACATCCTGGTGGCGACCGTGCACCACATCGCGGCCGACGGCTCCTCGATCGGTCCGCTGGCGCGTGACCTGGGGGTGGCCTATGCCTGCCGCTGCGCCGGTACGGCACCGTCCTGGACCGACCTCGCAGTGCAGTACGCCGACTACACGCTGTGGCAGCGCAGGCAGCTGGGCGAACTCGACGACGCCGACAGCCCGATAGCCGCCCAGGTCGCCTATTGGGCCGATGCGCTGGCAGGCATGCCGGACCGCCTGCAGTTGCCGACCGACCGGCCCTATCCACCGGTCGCCGATCTCCGTGGCGGCCGGGTGGCCGTGGACTGGCCCGCCGATCTGCAACAGCAGCTCCGGACGCTGGCGCGCGAACACAACGCGACCAGTTTCATGGTGCTGCAGGCCGCCCTCGCGGTGCTGCTCGCCAAGATGAGTGCGACTTCTGATGTCGCCGTTGGTTTTCCGATCGCGGGACGGCGCGAGCCCGCGCTCGACGAGCTGGTGGGCTTCTTCGTCAACACCCTGGTGCTGCGCGTCGACCTGACCGGCGACCCCAGCTTCACCGACCTGCTGGCTCAGGTGCGACGGCGCAGCCTGGCCGCCTACGAGCACCAGGACGTGCCGTTCGAGGCGCTGGTGGAACGGCTCAATCCGACCCGGAGCCTCACCCACCACCCGCTGGTGCAGGTCATGCTCGGGTGGCAGAACTTCTCGTGGCAGGACAGCGACGCCGCCGGGCTCGCACTCGGCGATCTGCACGCCACACCACTGCCGGTGGACACCCGGACCGCCCGGATGGACCTGGCGATCTCCCTGGCCGAACGCTGGAGCGAGACCGGCGCGGCGGCCGGGATCGGCGGGACGGTGGAGTTCCGCACCGACGTGTTCGACGCGGCGACCATCGCGGCCTTCATCGACCGGTTCCAGCAGGTGCTGGTGTCCGTCACCGCCAAACCCGCGCAACACCTCTCGGCCATGGACGTGCTCGGCGCCGATGAACGAGCACGACTGGACCGGTGGGGGAACCGCGCGGTGCTGTCGGAGTCGTGCGTGCCGTCGTCGGTACCCGCGGTGTTCGGCAGGCAGGCAGCCCGGACGCCGGATGCTCCCGCCGTGACGTGCGGCGACCGGACGCTGTCCTACCGGGAACTCGACGAGGAGTCGAACCGGCTGGCGCACCTCCTGGTGGAGTCCGGTGCAGGCCCGGGAACGTGTGTGGCGGTGATGTTGTCGCGTTCGGTGGAGGCGATCACCGCGATCCTGGCGGTGATGAAGTCCGGGGCGGCGTATCTGCCCATGGATCCCGCCCATCCGCGTGCACGCGTGGAGTTCATGCTCTCCGACGCCACACCGGTGGCAGTGGTGGCGTCGGTGGGTCTGGGGGACGCGGTGGCCGGCTGCGGCGTGCCGGTGATCGGCGTCGACGATCACCGCATCGCCGCGGAGCCGGCCACCGCGCTTCCCGGCCCCGCGCCGGAGGACGTCGCGCACATCATCTACACGTCCGGCACCACCGGCGCCCCGAAAGGCGTTGCCGTCACGCAGCAGAACGTGGTGCAGCTGTTCGACACCCTCGAGGTCGGTTTCGAGCTGTCCGCCGAGCAGGTCTGGACACAATTCCACTCCTACGCCTTCGACTTCTCGGTGTGGGAGATCTGGGGGGCCCTGCTGCACGGTGCGCGCCTGGTCGTCGTGCCCGACGCGGAGACCCGGTCACCGCGGGACTTCCACCGGCTGCTCGCCTCCGAGGGTGTGACGGTGTTGACCCAGACACCCTCGGCCGTCAGGGGACTCGACACCGACGGCCTAGACGGGGTGGCGGCGCTGGTGATCGGGGCGGAGGCCTGCCCGGTGGAGACAGTCGACCGCTGGGCGCCGGGCCGGGTGATGGTCAACGTCTACGGCCCCACCGAGACCACCATGTGGGCGTCGAAGAGCACCCCGCTCGCGGCGGGGTCCGGCGCGCCGCCGATCGGGTCGCCGGTCACCGGTGCGGCGTTCTTCGTGTGCGACGAATGGCTGCGGCCGGTGCCCGCCGGAGTGGTCGGGGAGCTGTACCTGGCCGGCCGTGGCGTCGGGATCGGGTACTGGCGGCGGCCCGGGCTGACCGCGTCACGGTTCATGGCGTGCCCGTTCGGAGCGCCGGGGACGCGGATGTACCGCACCGGCGACCTGGTGTGCTGGGGCACCGACGGGCAGCTCCGATACTTCGGGCGCGCCGACGAGCAGGTCAAGATCCGCGGCTACCGCATCGAACTCGGCGAGATCCAGGCGGCCCTTGCCGAACTCGACGGCGTGCAGGAGGCCGTCGTCGTCGCCCGCGAGGACACCCCCGGCGAGAAACGCCTCGTCGGGTACACCACCGGCACGGTCAAGCCGGCCCGGGCCCGCGCGATGCTCGCCGACCGGTTGCCGTCCTACATGGTGCCCGCCGCGGTCGTCGTCCTCGACGTCCTCCCCGTCACGGTGAACGGCAAGCTCGACACCCGCGCCCTGCCCGCCCCCGACTACCAGCAGGCCGACCACTACCGCGCCCCCACCACACCGACCGAGGAGATCCTGGCGGGCATCTACGCCCAGGTGCTCAACCTGCCCCGGGTCGGTGTCGACGACTCCTTCTTCGACCTCGGCGGCGACTCGCTGACCACGATGCGCCTCATCTCGGCCGTCAACGCCGCGCTCGACGCCGACGTCGCGGTGCGCACCGTCTTCGAGGCGCCGACGGTGGCCCAACTCGCGCCGCGGATCGGCACGGGCGCGGACCGGCTCGAGCCGTTGGTCGCCGGTGAGCGGCCGGCGGAGATCCCGCTGTCGTTCGCGCAGAACCGGCTGTGGTTCATCGACCAGCTGCAGGGACCGTCGCCGGCGTACAACATGGCCGCGGCGCTGCGCCTGAGCGGCCGGCTCGACGCCGACGCGCTGGCCGCGGCGCTGGCCGACGTGGTCGACCGCCACGAGAGCCTGCGCACGACGTTCCCGGCGACCGCGGGAACACCGCACCAGGTGATCCTCCCCGTCGAGCGGGCCGACCTCGGCTGGCGGATCGTCGACGCCACCGGATGGCCTGCGGACCGACTGACCGCCGCCGTCGAGGAGACAGCACGCCGGCCGTTCGACCTGGCGAACCGGATCCCGTTGCAGGCGGCCCTGTTCCGCGTGGCCGACGACGAGCACGTCCTGGTCACCGTGGTGCACCACATCGCCGCGGACGGCTGGTCACTGACGCCGCTGGTGCGCGATCTGGCCGTCGCCTACGCAGGTCGCAGCGCCGGGCAGCACCCCGCATGGGCGGGGCTGCCGGTGCAGTACTCGGACTACACCCTGTGGCAGCGCGACCAATTCGGCCGTCTCGACGACGAGGACAGCCGCATCGCCGGGCAGCTGGCCTACTGGCAGGATGCGCTGGCCGGCATGCCCGAGCGGCTGCAGCTGCCCACCGATCGCCCCTACCCCCGGGTCGCCGACCATCGCGGTGCCGCAGTCGACGTGGACTGGCCTGCAGACCTGCAGCAGGCGGTACGCGAGATCGCCCGCGAGCACAACGCCACCACCTTCATGGTCGTCCAGGCCGCACTGGCCGCCCTGATGTCGAAGCTCGGCTCCAATCCCGATGTGGCGGTGGGCTTCCCGATCGCCGGGCGGCGCGACCCGGCTCTCGACGAGCTGGTCGGCTTCTTCGTCAACACCCTGGTGCTGCGCACCGACCTCACCGGCGACCCCACGGTCGCCGATCTGCTGACCCGGGTGCGCACCCGCAGCCTGGAGGCCTTCGAGCACCAGGACGTGCCCTTCGAGGTCCTCGTCGAACGGCTCAACCCCACCCGCAGCCTCAGCCACCACCCGCTGGTGCAGGTGATGCTCGCCTGGCAGAACTTCGCCGGCCAGGACGACCCGGCGGCCGGACTGGCGCTGGACGGGCTGCGCGTCGCGTCGGTGCCGCTCGACGCCCAGGTCTCCCACATGGACCTGGTGTTCTCGCTGGCGGAACGCTGGACCCAGGCCGGTGCCCCCGCCGGGATCGGCGGGACGGTCGAGTTCCGGACCGACGTGTTCGACGCGGGCACCGTCGGGGCCATCGCCGACCGGCTGCAGCTGGTGCTGCGGGCCATCGCGGCCGACCCGAGCAGGAGGCTGTCGGACATCGAACTGCTCGATGCCGGCGAACGTGCCCGGCTCGACGCCTTCTCGAATCGCGCGACCCTCACCCGGGCCACACCGGGGCCGTCGTCGATCACGTCGATCTTCGCCGAGCACGCGGCCCGCGCACCGGAGACGGTCGCCGTCAGCTGTGGTGAGCGGTCGTGGACGTACCGGGAGCTCGACGAGGCGTCGAACCGGCTGGCGCACCTGCTCGGCGCGGGTGGCGCCGGGCCAGGGCGGTATGTGGCGCTGCTGTTGCCGCGCCGTGCCGAAGCGGTGGTGGCCATCCTCGCGGTGCTCAAGACCGGGGCGGCCTACGTGCCGATCGACCCGGCGGTGCCTGCGGCGCGGGTGGACTTCGTGCTCGCCGACGCCGCGCCCGTCGCGATGATCACCACCCACGATCTGCGGTCCCGGCTCGAGGGATGCGACGCCCTGGTCGTCGACGTCGAGGACGCGTCGCTGCGCGATCGGCCCGCCGTGGCGCCGCAGGCCCCCGGCGCCACCCCGAACGACATCGCCTATCTGATCTACACGTCGGGCACCACCGGGGTGCCCAAGGGTGTGGCGATCACCCACCGCAACGTCACGCAGCTGCTGGCGACCCTGGACGCCGGGCTGCCGCGCGCCGGGGTGTGGCCGCTGTGTCACTCTCTGGCCTTCGACGTGTCCGTGTGGGAGATCTTCGGTGCACTGCTGCGCGGTGGCCGGCTGGTCGTGGTGCCCGAGGCGGTGGTGGCCGCACCGGAGGACTTCCACGCGCTCCTGGTCGCCGAGGGTGTGAGTGTGCTGACCCAGACGCCGTCGGCGGTGGCCGCCCTGCCGCAGCAGGGTCTGGATCCGGCGGCGCTGGTGGTGGTCGGTGAGGCCTGCCCGGCCGAGGTGGTGGACCGGTGGTCGCCGGAGCGGGTGATGATCAACGCCTACGGGCCGACGGAGACCACGATGTGCGTGGCGATCAGCGCGCCCCTGAAGCCGGGATCCGGTGTGGTGCCCATCGGTTCGCCCGTCCCCGGTGCCGCACTGTTCGTGCTCGACGAGTGGCTGCGACCGGTGCCGGCCGGAGTGGTCGGCGAACTCTACGTCGCCGGTGCAGGCGTCGGCGCCGGCTATCTCGGCAGATCCGAACTGACGGCATCGCGGTTCCCGGCGTGCCCGTTCGGTTCGCCGGGCACCCGCATGTACCGCACCGGCGACCTGGCGTGCTGGGGTGCCGACGGCCAGCTGCGGTACTTCGGTCGCGCCGACGAGCAGGTCAAGATCCGCGGCTACCGCATCGAACTCGGGGAGATCCGGACCGCGCTCGCCGGGCAGGACGGGGTGGACCTGGCGGCGGTCATCGCACGGGAGGACCGCCCCGGGGACAAACGCCTCGTCGGCTATGTCACCGAATCCCGTTCCGGGGCAATCGACCCCGCCCGCGTGCGGGCTGCGCTGGCTGAGCGGTTGCCCGGCTACATGGTGCCCGCTGCGATCGTCGTCCTCGAGGCGTTGCCGCTCACCGTCAACGGGAAGCTCGACACCCGCGCCCTGCCCGCTCCGGAGTACACCGCCGACCAGTACCGTGCGCCCGCCGACGCGGTCGAGGAGATCCTGGCCGGGATCTACGCGCAGATACTGGGCCTCGAGCGGGTCGGTGTCGACGACTCGTTCTTCGACCTCGGTGGTGACTCGCTCTCGGCGATGCGGCTGGTCGCGGCGGTGAATGCCGGTGTGGGTGCCGACCTTCCGGTCGTCGCGCTGTTCGAGGCGCCGACGGTGGCGCAACTGGCGCCGCGGATCGCCGTCGGCGGGAAGGGACTCGATCCCCTGGTGGCCGGTGACCGACCGGCGGTGATACCGCTGTCGTTCGCGCAGTCCCGGCTGTGGTTCCTCGACCAGTTGCAGGGACCCTCACCGGTCTACAACATGCCGCTGGTGCTGCGCCTGCGTGGACGCCTCGACGCCGGCGCGCTGAGCGCAGCACTGGCCGACGTGGTCGACCGGCACGAGAGCCTGCGCACCCGGATCTCGGCGCCCGACGGAGTCCCCCGACAGGTCGTGCTGCCGCCCGGGCAGGCCGACTTCGGGTGGGACGTCATCGACGCGAGCACCTGGTCTCCGGCCCGGCTGCAGGAGGCGGTCGCCGGCACCGCGAGTCGCAGCTTCGACCTCGAGACCGACATCCCGCTGTTCGCCCGGCTGTTCCGCATCGGCGACGACGAGCACCTGCTGGTGGGCGTGCTGCACCACATCGCCGCCGACGGATGGTCGATCGTCCCGCTGGTCCGCGATCTGGGCGAGGCCTACGAGAGCCGCTGCGCGGGAAATGCACCCGGCTGGTCACGGCTGCCGGTGCAGTACGTCGACTACACCCTGTGGCAGCGCACGCAGTTCGGCGACCTCGACGACGTCGACAGCCGGATCGCCGGTCAGCTGGCCTACTGGCAGGAAGCGCTGGCCGGGATGCCCGAACGCCTGCACCTGCCTACGGACCGGCCGTACCCGTCGGTCGCCGATCAGCGTGGCGCCACCGTGGCACTGGAGTGGCCGGCCGAGTTGCACGCGGCGGTGCGCGACGTCGCACGCGCGCACAATGCGACCAGCTTCATGGTGGTGCAGTCGGCCCTGGCCGTGCTGCTGTCGCGGCTGAGCGCGGGCACCGACGTCGCGGTCGGCTTCCCCATCGCGGGGCGGCGGGACCCCGGACTCGACGAGCTGGTCGGGTTCTTCGTCAACACCCTGGTGCTGCGCGTCGATCTCTCCGGCGACCCCACCGCCGCCGAGGTGCTGCACCAGGTCCGCCGTCGCAGCCTGGCCGCCTACGAGAACCAGGACGTGCCCTTCGAGGTGCTCGTCGAGCGGCTGAACCCCGCCCGGTCCCTCAGTCATCACCCGTTGGTCCAGGTGGCATTGGCCTGGCAGAACGCGCCGGGAAGCACCGACGACGAAGCCGGCGGGCTGACGCTGGGCGACCTGCAGGTGTCCGAGGTGCCGACGTCCGCCCACAGCGCCCGGATGGATCTCACGCTGTCGATGTCGGAACACTTCGCCGACGGTGGTGAAGCGGCGGGGATCGGCGGAACGGTCGAGTTCCGCACCGACGTGTTCGACGCAGGCACCATCGCCTCACTCGTCGACCGGCTGCAGCGGGTGCTGACGGCGATGACCGGCGACCCGGCGGCGCCGTTGTCGGCGATCGACGTGCTGGACGCGGGTGAGCACGCGCGAATCGACGAGTTCGGCAACCAGGCGGCGCTGACGCGCCCCGCGCCGAGGCCGGTCACGATCCCGGCGTTGTTCGCCGAACACGTACTGCGGTCACCCGAGGCGGTCGCGATCAGTGCGGGCGCGCGGGCGCTGACCTACCGGGAACTCGACGATGCCGCGATCTCATTGGCGCACAAGCTGATCGAACACGGGGCGCGGCCGGGGGAGTGTGTGGCGCTGCTGTTCGACCGTTCGGCCGAGGCGGTCGTGGCGATCATGGCGGTGCTGAAGACCGGTGCGGCGTACCTGCCGATCGACGCCGCGGTGCCTGCCGGCCGGTGCGACTTCATGATCGCCGACGCGGCACCGGTCGCGGTGGTCACCACCGCGGGCCTGCGGTCGCGGCTCGACGGGTGCGGTCTGCCGATCGTCGACGTGCACGACCCCGTGGCCGGGCTGGGTTCGGCGGACGCGATGCCCGGGCCCGCACCCGAAGACGTCGCGTACCTGATCTACACCTCCGGCACCACCGGGGTGCCCAAAGGTGTTGCGGTCACTCACCACAACGTGACCCAGCTGCTGGAAACGCTCGATGCCGGCCTCCCGCCCGCCGGGGTGTGGCCGCTGGCCCACTCGCTGGCGTTCGACGTGTCGGTGTGGGAGATCTTCGGCGCCCTGCTCCGTGGCGGGCGGGTGGTCGTCGTCCCCGAGGAGGTGGCGACGTCGCCGGAGGATCTGCATGCCCTGCTGGTCGGCGAAGGTGTCGACGTCCTGACCCAGACGCCGTCCGCCGTGACGGCCCTGCCGCGTGCCGGTCTGGAGTCCGCGGCGCTGGTGGTGGTCGGGGAGGCCTGCCCACCCGACGTGGTGGAGCAGTGGGCGCCCGGGCGGGTGATGCTCAACGCCTACGGTCCCACCGAGACGACGATGTGCGTGGCGATCAGCGCGCCACTGGTGCCGGGATCCGGGGTGCCGATCGGCTCGCCGGTTCCAGGAGCGGCACTGTTCGTGCTCGACGAGTGGCTGCGGCCGGTGCCCACCGGCGTCGCGGGCGAACTGTACGTCGCGGGTGCCGGTGTGGCACAGGGCTATCGCCGTCGCTCCGGCCTGACCGCGTCGCGCTTCGTCGCCTGCCCGTTCGGCGGGACCGGAGACGGTCCCGGACTGAGGATGTACCGCACCGGCGACCTGGTGTGCTGGCGTCCCGACGGTCAGCTGTTGTACCTGGGCCGCGCCGACGAACAGGTGAAGATCCGCGGCTACCGCATCGAACTCGGCGAGGTGCAGGCGGTGCTCGCCGCGGTGGACGGCGTCGAGCAGGCGGCCGTGGTGGCCCGCGAGGACCGTCCGGGCGACAGGCGCCTCGTCGGATACGTCACCGGCGAGGCCGACCCCGCCGCCGTGCGTGCGGCGGTGGCCGAGAGGCTGCCCGCCTACATGGTGCCCGTCGCGGTGGTGGCGCTCGACGCACTTCCGTTGACCGTCAACGGAAAACTCGACACTAAGGCGCTGCCCGCACCGGAGTACCTCGACGCCGGCCATTACCGCGCACCCACCGACAGCGTCGAGGAACTGCTCGCGGGCATCTACGCACAGACACTCGGCCTGGACCGCGTCTGCGTGGACGACTCGTTCTTCGACCTGGGCGGGGACAGCATCCTGTCGATGCAGGTGGTCGCGCGCGCCCGCGCGGCGGGTGTCACCTGCCGGCCGCGCGACATCTTCGTCGAGCAGACGGTGGCCCGGCTCGCGCGGGTCGCCACGATCGCCACGGCGGACATCCGCCCGCCCGACGACGGCGTCGGCACGGCGGCGCCCACCCCGATCATGGCGTGGCTCAACACCGTCGAGGGTCCGGTGGACGAGTTCAACCAGACCGTGGTCGTCCAGGCCCCGGCAGGGGTCATCCGTGCCGACGTCGACGTGGTGCTGCAGGCGCTGCTCGACCGGCACGGCGCGCTGCGGCTGTCCGTCCACGACGACGGCGCAGGCGGATGGTCGCTCGACGTGCCCGAGCCGGGTGCGGTCGACGCCGGCCGGTGTGTGCACGTGGTCGAGCGGCTGTCCGACGAGGCTCTCGTGGAGGCGCGGTCGCGGTTGAACCCGGCGGCCGGTGCGATGCTCAGCGCGCTGTGGGTGCCCGGCACAGGCCGGCTCGCGCTGGTGATCCATCACCTCGCCGTCGACGCCGTGTCGTGGCGAATCCTGCTCGAAGACCTCAACATCGCCTGGGCGCAGCACCGCGCCGGTCAACCCGTGGCCCTGCCCGGGGGCGGGACGTCGTTCGTCCGGTGGTCGAAGCTGCTCGCCGAGCACGCGCACAGCCCGCAGGTCGCGGCGCAGGCGCAGGTGTGGCGGCAGGTGGCGGCCACCCCCGCGGTGCTGCCTGCGCTTCGACCCGCGACCGACACCTACGCGACCGCAGGCCACCTGTCCACGTCGCTGGACGCAGAGACCACCCGGATGCTGCTGGGTGAGGTGCCCGCGGCGTTCCACGCCGGAGCGCAGGACATCCTGTTGATCGCCCTGGCACTGGCGGTGGCGAGGTTCGCGGGCGCCGGCGACGCCCCGGTCACCATCGACGTCGAGGGCCACGGCCGTGCGGAGGAACTCGGCGACGACGTCGACCTGTCCCGCACGGTGGGGTGGTTCACCACCAAGCACCCGGTGGCACTCGCGGTCGGCGACGTGCCGTGGGCGCAGGTCACCGGCGGCCATGCCGCGCTGGGCGCCGCCGTCAAGGACGCGAAGGAACAGCTCCGCGCCCTACCGGACGGCCTCACCTACGGCCTGCTGCGCTACCTCAACCCGGATGTCGACCTGGCCGGTGCGGACCCGACGATCGGGTTCAACTACCTGGGCCGCCTCGGCGCAGGCGCGGCGGGGCTCTCCGAGGACCTGTGGCGGGTCGACCAGGAGATCCCGACGGATGCCGCTGCGGCGGTGCCCATGCCACTGGCGCACACCCTGTCGCTGGGCGCCGCGACCCTCGACGGTGACGCAGGCCCGCGCCTGCAGGCGACCTGGACGTGGGCGCCGTCGGTCCTCGATCACGACCAGGTCGACCGGCTGAGCCGACTGTGGTCGGAGGCACTGGCAGGCATCTGCGCACACGTGCGGTCCGGTGGCGGCGGTCTGACACCGTCCGACATCGCACCCGCGCGCCTGAGCCGGCAGCAGATCGACGAACTGCAGCAGCGGCACGACATCGCCGACATCCTGCCGCTCACCCCGCTGCAGCGGGGACTGCTGTTCCACGCAGGCGCGGCGCAGGACGACGATCTGTACGCGGTGCAGCTGAACATCGGCCTGCGCGGACCGCTCGACAGGCACCGCCTGCACGCCGCGGTTCAGGCGCTGGTCGGGCGTCATCCCCACCTGGTCGCCACGTTCTGCCGCGAGTTCGACGAGCCGGTGCAGATCCTGCCCGCCGAGGCACGCGCCGCCTGGCGCTACGTCGAACTCGACGGCGGCGACGCCGACGGCCGGATGCACCGGCTCCTCGCCGCCGAACGGGCCGCGGTGGTCGACCCCGGCGACGATCCGGCCTTCCGCGCCGCCCTGGTGCGCACCGCGCACGACGAGCACCGATTCGTGCTCACCAACCACCACATCCTGCTCGACGGCTGGTCGCTGCCGATCCTGCTGCAGGAGATCTTCGCCGGCTATTACGGGCAGCCGCTGCCGCCGGCGGTGCCCTACCGCCGATTCATGATCTGGCTGGCCGGGCGCGATGTGGAGGGCGCCCGCGCCGCCTGGCGTGAGGTGCTCGACGGGTTCGACACCCCGACACTGGTCGGTCCCGGGATGAGGACGGCGCGCAGTGCCCGCGAGGTCGAGAGGTTCCGGCTGTCCGCCGCCGACACGCACGCCGTCGGCGAGCTGGCCCGCACCTGCCGCACCACCGCCAGCACGGTGCTGCAGGCGGCGTGGGCGCAGATGCTGATGTGGTTGACCGGTCAGAACGACGTGGCGTTCGGCGTCGCCGTCTCGGGCCGGCCCGCAGACCTCGCCGGCGCCGAGTCGATGGTCGGCCTGCTGATCAACACGGTGCCGGTGCGCGCCACCATCTCGGCGACGACCACGATCGCCGACCTCCTCGGTCGACTGCAGGGCGCCCACACCGACACCCTCGAGCACCAGCATCTGCCGCTGACCGACATCCACCGGATCACCGGCCACGACCAGTTGTTCGACACGCTGTTCGTCTACGAGAACTACCCCGTCGACGCCACGGCGCTGTCCGGCGCACACGACCTGGCGGTCACCGAGGTGGCCAGCCACGAGCACAACCACTATCCACTCTCGGTGGTGGCGCTGCCCGGCGACGAACTGGGCCTGCGGGTCGAGTTCGACACCGCGGTCTTCGATGCGGCGGGCATCGCGGGCATCGTCGACCGGTTCCGCCGGGTGCTGGAGGCGATGACCGCCGATCCGGCCCTGCGGCCGACGAAGATCGACGTGCTGGACGACGCCGAGCACGCGCACCTCGACGCGGTCGGCCACCGTTCGGTGCTGACGGAGCCCTGCACGCCGGTGACGATTCCGGCGGTGTTCTGCTCCCAGGCGGCGAAGACGCCTGACGCGGTGGCGGTCTCGTGTGGTGCGCGGTCGATGACCTACCGTGAGCTCGACGAGGCGTCGAACCGGTTGGCGCACATGCTGATCGAGTTCGGGGCGGGCCCCGGCGGGTATGTCGCGCTGCTACTGCCGCGGTCGGCGGACGCGATCACCGCGATCCTCGCAGTGCTGAAATCCGGGGCGGCCTACGTGCCGATAGACCCCGCCCATCCGGCGGCGCGGGTCGCGTTCATGATCGACGACGCCCGGCCGGTCGCGGCGATCACCACCGCAGACCTGGCCGACACGTTCACCGGCGACCTGCCGGTGATCTGGGTGGACGACCCCCGCATCGCCACCCGCCCCAGCAGTGCGCTGCCGGGTCCGTCGCCCGAGGACATCGCCCACGTGATCTACACCTCGGGCACCACCGGCATGCCCAAAGGCGTTGCGGTGAGCCACCACAACGTGGTGCAGCTGTTCGACGCCCTCGATGTGGGTTTCGAGCTGTCAGCCGACCAGGTGTGGACGCAGTTCCACTCCTACGCCTTCGACTTCTCGGTGTGGGAGATCTGGGGTGCGCTGCTGCACGGTGGCCGACTGGTCGTCGTGCCCGATGCGGTGACGCGCTCACCCGAGGACTTCCATCAGCTGCTGAGCGCGGAACAGGTCACGGTGTTGACCCAGACGCCGTCGGCGGTGCGCGGCCTGGACCCGCAGGACCTCGAACATGTGTCGAGCCTGGTGGTCGGCGCGGAGGCATGCCCGGTGGAGACCGTGACGAGATGGTCGCCGGGCCGGGTGATGGTCAACGTCTACGGCCCCACCGAGACCACCATGTGGGTGTCCAGGAGCACTCCGCTGGCCCCGGGGCACGAGGCGCCACCGATCGGTGCGCCGGTGCACGGGGCGGCGTTGTTCGTTCTCGACCAGTGGCTGCGACCGGCACCGGATGGCGTCGTCGGCGAGCTGTACGTCGCCGGGCGAGGCGTGGGCATGGGCTACGTGAATCGCGCGGGGCTCACGGCTTCGCGATTCCTGCCCTGCCCGTTCGGCGCGGCCGGGGATCGGATGTACCGCACCGGGGACCTGGTCCGCTGGGGCCCCGACGGACAGCTGCGATACATCGGGCGCGCCGACGACCAGGTCAAGATTCGCGGCTATCGCATCGAACTCGGTGAGATCCAGGCTGCCCTGGCCGAACTCGACGGCGTCCAGCAGGCGGTCGTCATCGCCCGCGAGGACAGCCCGGGCGAGAAGCGCCTCGTCGGCTACGCCACCGGGTCGATCGACACGGCCCAGACCCGCGCGAAGTTGGCCGAGCGGCTCCCCGGGTACATGGTGCCCGCCGCGGTCGTCGTCGTCGACGCGCTGCCGGTCACCGTCAACGGCAAGCTCGACACCCGCGCGCTGCCGGCGCCGGAGTACCGGGACGGAGACCGCTACCGCGCCCCCGGCAACCCGACCGAGGAGATCCTGGCGGGCATCTACGCACAGGTCCTCGACCTCGACCGGGTCGGCGTCGACGACTCCTTCTTCGACCTCGGCGGCGACTCGGTCTCGGCCATGCGGCTGATCTCCGCGGTCAACGACACCCTGGGGTCCGAACTCTCGGTGCGCACGGTGTTCGACGCGCCGACGGTGGCGCAACTGGTGTCCCGGCTCGACGGACAGGCCGCAGGGCGCAAGCCGCTGGTCCGCGTCGAGCGGCCCGACGTGCTGCCGTTGTCGTTCGCCCAGAACCG
The DNA here is from genome assembly GCF_030519285.1 of Mycolicibacterium arseniciresistens. Taxonomy (NCBI): domain Bacteria; kingdom Bacillati; phylum Actinomycetota; class Actinomycetes; order Mycobacteriales; family Mycobacteriaceae; genus Mycobacterium; species Mycolicibacterium arseniciresistens. The sequence continues at coordinate 29,739 of NZ_JAUMSQ010000029.1, read as the reverse complement.
GCTCTGGTTCATCGACCAGCTGCAGGGCCCCTCACCGATGTACAACATGCCCGTGGCGCTGCGACTGCGCGGGCGGGTGGACACCGAGGCGCTGGCAGCGGCGCTGACGGACGTGGTGGGCCGCCACGAGAGCCTGCGCACCCTGATCGCCGCGCCCGACGGAGTGCCTCAGCAGCTCGTGCTGCCGGCCCGCTGGGCCGACTTCGGCTGGGAGGTCGTCGACGCCGCCACCTGGTCCCGGGACCGGCTCGATTCCGTTGTCGCGGAAACCGTCTGCCACAGTTTCGACCTGGCCACCGAGATACCGCTGCGCGCGAAGCTGTTCCACGTCGACAGCGATGAGCACCTGCTGGTCGCCGTGGTGCACCACATCGCGGCCGACGGTTGGTCGATCGCCCCGCTGGTGCGCGATCTGGGTGAGGCGTATGCCGCCCGGTGCGCCGGGCGGCGCCCCGAATGGGACGAACTCCCGGTCCAGTACCCGGATTACACACTGTGGCAGCGCGAGCAGTTCGGTGACCTCGACGACAGCGAGAGCTCGATCGCCGCGCAACTGGCCTACTGGCAGCAGGCCCTGGCCGGCATGCCCGAGCGCCTGCAGTTGCCCACCGACCGGCCCTACCCCCAGGTGGCCGACCACCGCGGCTCCGCCGTCCCGGTGGACTGGCCGGCCGAACTGCAGGACGCGGTCGCCCGGGTGGCCCGGGACAACAAGGCCACCACGTTCATGGTGATGCAGGCGGCGCTGGCGGTGCTCTGCTCGCGGCTGAGCGCCAGTCCCGATGTCGCGGTGGGCTTCCCGATCGCCGGGCGCCGCGATCCCGCCCTCGACGACCTGGTCGGTTTCTTCGTCAACACCCTGGTGCTGCGCGTCGACCTCACCGACGACCTGACGTTCGCCGAGGTGCTGGCACAGGTGCGCCGCCGCAGTCTGGCCGCCTACGAAAACCAGGACGTTCCGTTCGAGGTGCTGGTCGAGCGGCTCAACCCCGCGCGCAGCATGGCCCACCATCCGCTGGTGCAGGTGATGCTGGCCTGGCAGAACTTCGCGGGCGACCCGGGTGCCGGGCTGGCGCTCGGGGACCTGGAGGCGACGCCGCTGCCCGCGGAAACCCGCACCGCACGCATGGATCTGGTGTTCTCACTGGCCGAACGATGGACCGAGGACGGCGCCCGCGCCGGAATCGGCGGGAACGTGGAGTTCCGGACCGACGTGTTCGACGCGCGGAGCATCGAGACCCTCGTGGCCCGGCTGCGGCGGGTGCTCGAGGCCATGACCGCCGACCTCACCCGCAGGGTGTCGTCGGCCGACCTGCTGGACGAGGGCGAACGCCGACGCCTCGACGACTGGGGTCACCGTGCGGTGTTGACCGAGCAGGTGGCCTCGCCGGTACCGGTGCCGCAACTCTTCGCCGAACAGGCGGCCCGGACACCGGATGCCGTCGCGCTGAGCGGCGCCGGCCGCAGCATGACGTACCGCGAACTGGACGACGCCGCGAACCGGTTGGCGTCGGCGCTGGCCGCCGAGGGCGCGGGACCCGGACGATGTGTGGCGCTGCTGTTGCCGCGCTCCGCGGACGCGATCATGGCGATCCTGGCGGTGTTCAGAACGGGCGCGGCGTACCTGCCGATCGACCCGGCGCTGCCCGCGGCGCGACTGCAGTTCATGCTCACCGACGCCGAACCCGTCGCCGCGGTGACGACGGCAGATCTGCGGGACCGGCTGGAGGGCTCGGGAATCGCCGTCGTCGACGTCGCAGCTCCCGCTCCGGCCGCGACCGGCTCCCCGGCGCGTGCCCGTGCGGCCGGCCCCGACGACCTGGCGTACCTGATCTACACCTCGGGCACCACCGGCGTCCCCAAAGGTGTTGCGGTGACGCATCGCAACCTGACCCGGTTACTGGCCACGCTGCACGCCGACCTGCCCACCGGACCGGGGCAGGTGTGGTCGCAGTGGCACTCGCTGGTCTTCGACGTCTCGGTGTGGGAGATCTGGGGTGCGCTGCTGCACGGCGGCAGGCTGGTGGTGGTGCCGGAGGAGATGGTGGCCGCGCCCGACGATCTGCACGAGCTGCTGGTCGGCGAGAAGGTCAGCGTCCTGCACCAGACCCCCTCGGCCGTCGGGATGCTGACACCGGACGGTCTGGAGTCGACCGCGCTGGTGGTGGCGGGCGAGGCCTGCCCGACGGAGGTGGTGGAGCGGTGGGCCCCGGGGCGGGTGATGCTCAACGCCTACGGGCCGACCGAGGCGACGATCTACGCCGCGATGAGCCGGCCCCTGGTCGCGGGGACCGGGGTGGTGCCGATCGGCTCACCGGTGCCCGGCGGCGCGCTGTTCGTTCTCGACAGGTGGCTGCGGCCGGTGCCCGCGGGTGTCGTCGGCGAGCTGTACGTGGCAGGCGCCGGTGTGGCCGCCGGCTACTGGCGGCGCCCCGGTCTGACCGGATCACGTTTCCTGGCATGCCCGTTCGGCGCGTCCGGAATGCGGATGTACCGCACCGGTGATCTCGCGCGGTGGGGAGCCGACGGGCAACTGCAGTACCTGGGCCGCGCCGACGAGCAGGTGAAGATCCGCGGATACCGCATCGAGCTGGGGGAGATCCAGACCGCACTCGCCGGACTGCCCGGCGTCGAGCAAGCGGTGGTGACCGTGAGCGAGGACCGCCCGGGCGACCGGCGCCTCGTCGGCTATGTGATCGAGTCCGCGGCCGGCGCAGTCGATCTCGCGGAGGCACGGAACCTGCTGATGCAGGTGCTGCCCGCCTACATGGTGCCCGCGGCGGTGGTGGCGATCGACACGCTGCCGCTGACGGTCAACGGAAAACTCGATTCCCGCGCCCTGCCCGCACCGCAGTACACCGTCGAGGAATACCGCGCCCCGGCCGACGCGGTGGAGGAGATCCTGTCAGGCATCTACGCACAGGTACTGGGCGTCGAGCGGGTCGGTGTCGACGACTCGTTCTTCGAACTCGGCGGCGACAGCATCCTGTCGATGCAGGTGGTCGCGAGGGCGCGGGCGGCCGGAATACTGTGCCGGCCGCGCGACGTCTTCGTCGAACAGACCGTGGCGAGGCTGGCCCGGGTGGCCACGCAGGCCGACGGCTCGGCCGTCGAGGTCGACGAGGGTGTCGGACCGGTGGTGCCCACGCCGATCATGCGCTGGCTGAACAGCGTGCACGGCCCGGTCGACGAGTTCAACCAGACGATGGTGCTGCAGGCTCCCGCCGGAGTCACAGAGGACGACGTCGTGGTGGTGCTGCAGGCCCTGCTGGACCGGCACGCCACCCTGCGCCTGCGCGCCGCCGACGGCGACTCCGGCGTCTGGACGATCCACGTGCCCGATCCCGGCTCGGTCGACGCGCGAAGCTGCCTGCACACCGTCGACCAACTCACCGACGACGCGATGACCGCGGTGCGGGCCCGACTGAACCCGGCCGCCGGGACGATGCTCAGCGCGCTGTGGGCGACGTCCACCGGCCGGCTCGCGCTGATCGTGCACCACCTGGCCATCGACGGGGTGTCCTGGCGGATCCTGCTGGAAGACCTCAACATCGCGTGGGCGCAGCACCGCGGTGGCCAACCGGTGGAGCTGCCTGCCGGCGGGACGTCGTTCCTGCGCTGGTCCCGGCTGCTGGTCGAGCACGCCCGCACCGCAGAAGTCGCGGGCCACGCCGCCGCCTGGCGGCGGATCGCCGAGACCCCGGCCATGCTGCCCGCCGTACAGCCCGAGCGCGACACCTTCGCCACCGCCGGGCACCTCTCGGCGGCGCTGGACGCCGACACCACCCGCGGTTTGCTCGGTGACGTACCCGCGGCGTTCCACGCCGGAGTCCAGGACATCCTGCTGATCGCCTTCGGTCTCGCGGTCTCCGAACTGCTGGGCACCGGCTCGGCCCCGGTCGCCGTCGACGTCGAAGGACACGGGCGCGCAGAGGAACTCGCCGATGACGTCGACCTGTCGCGCACGGTCGGGTGGTTCACCACCAAGTACCCCGTGGCGCTCACGCCGGGCGGGTTGTCATGGGCGCAGGTGAGCGCCGGCGACGCGGCGCTGGGGGCGACGGTCAAGGCCGCCAAGGAACAACTCCGCGCCCTGCCCGACGTCCTCACCTACGGCCTGTTGCGCTACCTGAATCCGGAGGCCGGTCTGAACACGGCCGACCCCACCGTCGGCTTCAACTACCTGGGCCGGATCGGCGTCTCGGGAGGCGACCTCTCCGACGACCTGTGGCGGATCTCCCAGGAGGGGCTGTCGCTCACCGGTGCGGCCGCGGCGGTGCCGATGCCGTTGCCGCACACGCTGGAACTGAACGCGGTGACCATGGACACCGACGCCGGGCCGCGGCTGCAGGCCTCCTGGACGTGGGCGCCGTCGGCACTGGACCACGACCAGGTCAGCCGGCTGAGCCGGCTCTGGTTCGAGGCGCTGGCCGGGATCTGCGCGCATGTGAGCTCCGGTGGCGGCGGCCTGACACCGTCCGACATCGTCCCGGCCCAACTGGACCAGCAACAGATCGACCTCGTGCAGCAGCAGTACGGGGCCGCCGACATCCTGCCGCTGACACCGCTGCAGCGGGGCCTGCTCTTCCACGCCGCCACCGCGCGCCCCGACGACGACATCTATGCGCTGCAACTCGATTTCACCATCGTCGGCCCGCTCGATCCCGAGCGGTTGAGCGATGCCGTGCACGCCGTCGTCGACAGGCATCCGCACCTGGCCGCGCGCTTCTGTGACGAGTTCGACGAACCGGTGCAGATCATCCCCGCCGACCCCGTGATGGCGTGGCGGTACCTCGATCTGCGGGGCGACGACCGGGACCCGGAGCCCGAGATCGCACAGCTGTGTGCCGACGAGCGGGCCAAGGTGTGCGACCTGGCCTACCGGCCCGCGGTCCGGGCGGCGCTGATCGGCAGGCCGGGCAACCGGCACCGGCTGGTCCTGACCTTCCACCACATCGTGGTCGACGGGTGGTCGCTGCCGATCCTGCTCGGGGAGATATTCGCCGGCTACCACGGACACCGGTTGCCCGCCGCGCCGCCGTACCGCCGGTTCGTGAGCTGGCTCGCCGATCGTGACGTCGAGGCCGCCCGCGCGGCATGGCGCGAGGCGCTCGACGGCTTCGCGACTCCGACGCTGGTCGCGGCACAGACCCATGCCGGCCCGCGCGGGGTGAGTTCGTACCGGGTGTCGGAGCAGATCACCGATGCGCTCGGCGAGCTGGCCCGCTCCTGCCACACCACGGTGAACACCGTGCTGCAGGCAGCCTGGGCGATGCTGTTGTCCTCGCTGACCGGCCGGCACGACGTAGCGTTCGGCACCACGGCATCCGGCCGGTCGGAGGTGGCGGGCGCGGAGTCCATGGTGGGTCTGATGATCAACACCGTGCCGGTGCGGGCGAGGATCACGCCGGCCACCACCGTCGCCGATCTGCTCGACCAACTGCAGAACGCGCACAACGACCTGCTCGACCACCAACACCTGGCGCTCAGCGACATCCACCGCGCGACGGGCCACGACCAGCTGTTCGACACGCTGTTCGTCTACGAGAACTACCCGGTCGACGCCGGCGTGGTGGCGGGTGAGCACGAGCTGGTCATCAGCGAGTTCACCCACCACGAGAACAACCACTACCCGCTGACGGTGGAAGCCCAGCCGGGCAATGAGATCGGGTTCCGGATCGAGTACGACGCCGAGGTGTTCGACGACGCCAGCATCGGCGAGATCCTCGAGAGGCTGCGCCGCGTGCTCGCCGCGATGGCCGGTGACCCGGGGCGGCGGTTGTCGTCGGTCGAGGTGCTGGCCGACACCGAGCGTGCGCGGCTGGACGAGGTCGGCAACCGTGCGACACTCACCCGCCAGGCGGCGGCCGGAGTCTCGGTGCCGGTGGTGTTCGCGGCGCAGGTGACACGGACGCCGGACGCCGTGGCGGTGTCGGCGGGCGGGCGCTCGATGTCCTATCGCGAACTGGATGTGGCATCGGACCGGCTGGCGCGGATGCTGGTGGGCCGGGGGGTCGACGCCGGACAGTGTGTCGGGTTGTTGATGCCCCGGTGCGCGGAGGCGGTCGTCGCGATCGTGGCGGTGCTCAAATCCGGCGCGGCCTACGTCCCGATGGATCCGATGCACCCCGACGCGCGGATCGGCTTCATGCTCGACGACGCCGCGCCTGCTGCGGTGATCACCACCGCGGAGCTGCGCTCACGGGTGGCGGCCCACGATGTCGCGGTGATCGACGTCGACGATCCGGTCGACGACTGGGGCATCGGCTTCTGGCACGGCGCCGCGCCGATGCCCGCACCGGACGACGTCGCCCAGATCATCTACACCTCAGGGACCACCGGCGTCCCCAAGGGCGTGGCGATCACCCACCGCAACATCACCGCGCTGCTGGGCTCACTGGACGCCGGCCTCCCACCGGGACAGGTCTGGACACAGTGCCATTCGTACGCCTTCGACTTCTCGGTCTGGGAGATCTGGGGGGCGCTGCTCGGTGGTGGCCGGCTGGTCGTCGTCGGTGAGGAGGTCACCGCATCGCCGGAGGAGTTCCATGCACTTCTGATCGACGAGCAGGTCAACGTGCTGACCCAGACACCGTCGGCGGTGGGGATGCTCTCGCCGAGCGGCCTGGACTCGACGGCGCTGCTGGTCGGCGGTGAGGCATGTCCGGCGGAGGTGGTGGACCGGTGGGCGCCGGGCCGGGTGATGGTCAACGCCTACGGCCCGACCGAGACCACCATCTACGCGTCGATGAGCACGCCACTCACGGCGGAGTCGGGGCCTGCGCCCATCGGTGCGCCGATCGCCGGAGCGGCCTTGTTCGTGCTCGACGACTGGCTGCGGCCGGTGCCCGCGGGCGTGGTCGGTGAGCTGTACATCGCGGGTACCGGTGTCGCGCAGGGCTATGTGCGCCGGCCCGGCCTGACCGGATCGCGGTTCGTCGCCTGCCCGTTCGGGAGTCCCGGGGTCGCTTCGGGATTGAGGATGTACCGCACCGGCGACCTGGTGCGCTGGGGTGACGACGGGCAACTGCGCTACGTGGGCCGCTCCGACGAGCAGGTCAAGATCCGCGGCTTCCGGATCGAACTGGGCGACGTGCAGTCCGCACTCACCGGGCTCGACGGGGTGGAGCAGGCGGCTGTGGTCGCCCACGACGGCAGCGCCGGCGTCACCCGCCTGATCGGGTACGTCACCGAATCGCGTTCCGGTGCACTGGATCCCGGTGACATCCGGGCTCGGCTGGCGCAACGGCTGCCCTCGTACATGGTGCCTGCGGCGGTGGTGGTGCTCGATGCGATACCGCTCACGGTCAACGGCAAGCTCGACACCAGGGCCCTGCCCGCACCCGAGTACACCGCGGGGCAGTACCGTGCCCCCGCCGACACAATCGAGGAGGTCCTGGTCGGGATCTTCGAGCAGGTGCTCGGAGTGCCGCGCGTCGGTGTCGACGACTCGTTCTTCGACCTCGGCGGGGACTCGCTGTCGGCGATGCGCCTCGTCGCCGCGGTCAACAGCAGCCTGGACGCCGACATCTCGATACCGGCCGTGTTCGAGGCGCCCACCGTCGCGGGTCTGCGTCAGCAGCTACGGACCGGCCCCGACTCCTCGCAGGAGGTCGTCCCGATCCAGACCCTGAAGAAGGGCAGCGGCGCCGCGCTGTTCTGCGTCCATGCCGCGAGTGGGCTGAGTTGGCCCTATCAGGTGCTCGGGCGGCATCTCGACTGCCCGATCGTCGGGATCCAGCAGACAGACGACGACGCCGCCGGGTCGATTCCCGACATGGCGAGAACCTATGCCGACAGGATCCAGCAGATGCAGCCCGCGGGGCCGTACCACCTGCTCGGCTGGTCCTACGGCGGCGTGGTGGCACACGAACTGGCCGTCGAGCTCGAACGGCGCGGCTGCGAGGTGGCGCGCCTGATCGTCCTGGACGCCCAGCCCGAGCTCGACGGCCGGCTCGCGTCGCCGAATCAGATCCTCGGCATGAAGCACGTGCGGGACGAACTCGCGCGCTTCTATCAGATCAGCAACGCGGGGCTGGACGAGTCGGTCAGCAACGAGCAGATCGAGGTGATGCTGCGGCTGCAGGGCGAGGCGGTGTTCTCCCGCTACAAGGAGCTCGTCGACCGGATCATCCGGAACGGCACCGCCAACATCGAGTCCTACCGCGCGCACGAACCGGGTGTCTTCGGCGGCGACATGGTGCTGTTCGGTGCGCAGGGAACCGGTGAGGACAGGAGCGCCGAGATCCTGCGGGCCTGGAGCCCTCATGTCGCCGGCAACATCACCGTGCACTCGGTCGACTGCACGCACGAGGAGATGCTGACCGCGGAGACGCTGGCCACCTACGGGGACCGACTCAAGCGGGCCCTGCCCCTCGGCCCGGCCGAGGCCGGATCCGTCGACTCCCGCGGGCGTCGCCTGCGACGGGTCAGGTGACCGGGCGCGACCACTACACCTGCTCGTTCAGCCACCCTGCGGTGAAGCGCAGCATCTCGGGGGTGTCGTCGACCATCTGGCGGGCGAGCATGCCTTCGATCGCGCCGCCGACGAACCGGACGTCCACCTTCAACATCGCGGTACAGCGCAGCTGCGAGCCGCCGCCCGCCGGAGCCAGCACCACGCTGCTGTGACCGGAACCCGGTGCGCCACGTGCCTCGATGCGGACCTCGCCGTGCAGCTCGCCGTCGACGAGGGTCCACCTCTGGTCCTGGACGATCTCCAGGTCCCGCGGATACAGCTTTCCGAACGGCTTGGGCAGCAGGGCGCTCCGCAGGTCCTGGACGGTGACGACCTGTACGAGGCCGTCGACGACGTCGATGGCGTCGAGACGGCCGTTGTCGCCGTAGTTCGCCAGTCGTGACGTCCAGTAGTCCGCGTCGGAATATGCGGCATGGATCTGTTCGACGCTGATCGCCGATTCGACCTCGAAGTCGAGGGTTCGTGTCATGCCTGCATCCACCTCCGTTGCGTACCGTGCCCGCACATTGTCGACCCCACCGCCGAAATGCGGGGCGAAGCGCGGCCCCGGGTGAGGCTTTCGAAACATTCGGCGAACGGGAGGTGTCGAGATCCCTCGAGCCTCGACGTGGCGAGGTGCCTGGCGGTGACGCTGGGGACCACAGCCAGCTAATTGACGGCATCGCCAGTTCACGCAAGGCCTCAAAATCGGTGCCCGGAGGGCCCGATTCGTCCCTGATCACGGAATACGTAAGGATTACATTTTGGTGACGCCTCCTTCGCGCATCCCGACAAAATCGGGGGGTTCTGACTTCACGATCACTGCTCCGGGCAACGTCGACCGAGGGACCTAAAAAATTCGCCACGCCGTGGCCGCGGGAGATTCTTACCCAGTTGTGACGCCTGACACAGGTCGGTGGCAGGGTTGCTGCCGATAACACGACGGGCGCACTTAGTAGCGCTTCGCGTCATTTGCTAGAGCAACAGAAAAATCCGTACGTCCGTGCACGTATCAAGCGATCATCCCGATCGCATATCGCGTCGGGCACAAGCCCATATGCGGCTTTCAGGCATGGGTTACTCTTCATCGGTCAGTTGATGCCCCACTGGGGTGTCCAGCGTTTGCGATCAGGCGGCGCCATGCCTCAGCATGGTGCCGGGGTGTGAGTACAGGGGAGGAGTCCTGCGATTTTCAGGCTGTTGAAGCGGGCGTGGATCCCGCTGCTCATCCTCGTCGTCGTCGCCGCAGGCGGCTTCACTGTGTCCCGCCTGCACGGCATCTTCGGTTCCGAGAAGCGTGTTTCTTATGCCGACACCAAGGCCGCTGAATCCAAGCCTTTCGATCCCAAGGTGATGGTCTACGAAGTATTCGGTCCGCCGGGCACCGTGGCGAACATCAGTTACTTCGACAAGGACACCGAACCGCAGTACATCACGGGGATATCTCTGCCTTGGACGCTCGAGTTCGACATGGGCACCACGACAGCGGTGGGCAGCCTCATGGCGCAGGGCGACAGCGACAACATCGGCTGCCGCATCACCGTCGACGGTGAGGTCAAGTCCGAAAAGACTTCCGACAATGTCAACGCCTTCACCTCCTGCCTCCTGAAGAACGGATGAGCCCCGTGCACACGGATGAAACCCGGAGGCGTCGACCTCGGTTCGCATCCTTCATCCGGTCGTTCTCGCCGCTGATCATCCTCGGCTGGTTGGCGTTGACGGTGCTGCTGAGCGCGACGGTCCCCCCACTCGAGGTGGTCGAGCGTCAACGATCGGTGTCGCTGAGTCCGTCGGATGCGCCGTCGACCAAGGCCGCTGCGCGCATGGGTGAAGCCTTCCAGGAGTCGACCGGCGGAGCCGTCGCGATCATCGTCCTCGAGGGTCGGGAACCACTCGGAGACGACGCACACCGGTACTACGACGAGATCGTCCGGCAGCTGGAAGCGGATCCGGCGCACGTCGAGAATGTGCAGGACTTCTGGGGTGACCCCCTCACGGCGGGCGCAGCGGAGAGCGCCGACGGCAAGGCCGTCTACGTTCAGCTGGACATCAAGGGCGAATTGGGCCAGGCCGAGGGCAACGCTTCTGTCGCCGCCATCCGGGACATCATTGCGCGCACCCAGGCGCCGCCGGGCGTCCAGACCTACGTCACCGGACCTGCGGCGATCGTCGCCGACCTCGGCGAGAGCGGGAACAAGACCGTCCTGCTGATCACGTTGGTCACCGTCGGCGTGATCTTCCTGATGCTGTTGCTGCTCTACCGCTCCATCCTGATCCCGATCATCCTGCTGTTCACGGTCGCCATCGAACTACAGGTGGCGCGCGGCGTGGTCGCGTTCCTCGCCATGCAGGGCTACGTGGGTCTGACGACCTACGTCGTGAACCTGCTCGTCTCCGTCGGCATCGCGGCGGGCACGGACTACGCGATCTTCTTCACCGGGCGGTATCAGGAGGCCCGGCAGGCGGGGGAGGACCGCGAGAGCGCGTTCTTCACCTCCTATCACGGGACAGCCAAGGTCGTCCTGGCGTCCGGCGTGACGATCGCAGGCGCGATCGCCTGTTTGAGCTTCACCCGACTGCCGTTCTTCCAACCGCTCGGGATACCGGGCGCGGTCGGCATCCTCGTCGCTGTCGCCGTGGCGCTCACACTGGTACCGGCGTGCATCGCGGCCGGTAGCCGATTCGGCATCTTCGACCCGAAGCGGGCGGTCGCGACTCGCCGATGGCGGCGCATCGGCACCGCGATCGTTCGATGGCCGGCACCGATATTGATTGCGACAATAGCGATCTCACTCATCGGCCTGTTGACGCTTCCGGGATACAAGCCGAGTTACAACGACCAGAAATACCTGCCACAGGACATCCCGGCCAACCAGGGCTACTCCGCCGCGGCGCGGCACTTCCCCGAGTCGAGGATGGCATCACCCGACATCCTGATGATCGAGTCCGATCGCGACATGCGGAATTCGGCCGACCTATTGGTGCTGAACAAGCTCGCCAAGTCGGTGTTCGCCGTACCGGGTGTGTCCAACGTGCAGTCGATCACCCGGCCAGAAGGCACCCAGATCCAGCACTCGTCCATCCCGTTCATGCTGAGCATGAGCAACGCGAGCAACAAGCTGACCCTGCCGTTCCAACGTGAGCGCATGGAGGGCCTGCTCGACCAGGCCAACGAGTTGACCACGATGATCAACCTCATGGAGCGCATGCAGTCGCTGATGCAGCAGATGGTCGACACCACCCACAACATGGTGCAGACAACGAAGGAGCTCGAGGACATCACGGGTGACATTCGGGATTCCATCGCGAATTTCGACGACTTCTTCCGGCCCATTCGCAACTATTTCTATTGGGAGAAGAAGTGCTACAACATCCCGATCTGCTGGGCCATCCGCGGCGTCTTCGACTCCATCGACGGCATCGACCGGGTGACGGTCAAGATGGCGGAACTGACCGCGGATCTGGATCAACTGGACGCACTGCTGCCGCAGATCCTGCTGCAGTTCCCGACGATGATCGCCAACATGCAGGGCACGCGGACCATGATGCTGACGATGCACAGCACCATGTCGGGCATCATGGCTCAGGCCGACGACTCCAACGAGAACGCGACGGCCATGGGCAAGGCGTTCGACGCCGCGAACAACGACGACTCCTTCTATCTGCCACCTGACGTCTTCGAGAACGAAGACTTCAAGCGGGTGATGGAGGTCTTCATGTCACCGGACGGCAAGGCCGCACGTCTGCTCATCACCCAGAAGGGTGATCCGGCGACGCCCGAAGGCGTGGCCCTGGTCGATCCGATCAGGACCGCTGCCGAGGAGGCGATCAAGGGAACGCCGCTGGAGAGCTCGCGGCTGTACCTCGCCGGCACCGCAGCGCAGGTGAAGGACCAGATCGACGGATCGAAGATCGACCTGCTGATCGCGGGCGTGGCAGCGTTGTGCCTGATCTTCATCATCATGGTGATCATGACCCGCAGCCTGGTGGCAGCACTGGTCATCGTGGGTACGGTCGCGATGTCGCTGGGTGCGTCGTTCGGCTTGTCGGTGCTGGTCTGGCAGCACCTGCTCGGCATCCCGATCAACTGGGTCGTGCTCGCGATGTCGGTCATCGTGCTGCTCGCCGTCGGATCCGACTACAACCTGTTGCTCGTGTCGCGCATGAAGGAGGAGCTCGCCGGCGGCATCAACACCGGCCTCATCCGTTCAATGGGCGGTACGGGCCGGGTGGTGACGGCAGCCGGCCTGGTGTTCGCGGCGACGATGGCGTCGATGATCGTCAGCGACCTGCTGACGATCGGACAGGTCGGCACCACGATCGGTCTCGGACTGCTCTTCGACACGTTGATCGTCCGTGCCTTCATGACTCCGTCGATCGCGGCGCTGCTCGGACGGTGGTTCTGGTGGCCGCAACGGGTGCGCCCGCGGCCCGCCAGTTCGATGCTGCGCCCGGTGGGTCCCCGTCCGCTGGTCCGCTCCCTGCTGATGCGGGACGGTTAGCCGAGCCGCATGATCAGCACTGAGCAACGTCGGCGGCCCTGGATCGCGCGGACGATACGCACCCTGGCGCCACTGATCGTGCTGGCGTGGCTCGCGGTGATCGTGTTCACCACACTGGTAGCGGTCGGCGGTGACTGGCGCAGCGTCATCCCCTCACTGGAGAAGGTCGCCGAGGAGAACTCCGTTTCTCTGATGCCGGCGGATGCGCCGTCGGCAGAGGGCATGCTCCGCATGGGACAGGCGTTCGAGGAGTCGGATTCGGACAGCTCGGCCATGATCGTGCTGGAGGGGCAGGACCCCCTCGGCGAGGATGCCCGGCAGTACTACGCGGGCCTGATCAAGGAGTTGCGTGCCGACAGTGCGCACGTGACGAACGTGCAGGACCTCTGGGGCGATCGGCTGACGTCGTCCAGCGTTCAGAGTCCTGATGGGAAGGCCACGTACGTACAGATCAACCTGGCCGGCAACCAGGGCACCCCGCTGGGCGACGAATCAGTCGAGGCGGTCCGCGGCATCGTCGACCGATCGTCACCACCACCGGGCGTGAAGGTCTACGTGTCCGGTGCGGCGCCGCTCGCCTCGGACATGCAGCACAGTGGCAACGACTCGATCCTGAAGATCACAATCGTGACCGTCGTGATCATCTTCACGATGCTCCTCATCGTCTACCGCTCGATCATGACCGTCATCCTGCTGCTCCTGATGGTCGGGATCGAACTGGCGGCCGCCCGAGGAGTGGTGGCTTTGCTCGGCGCCAACGATGTCTTCGTCCTCTCCACCTTCGCCGTCAACATGCTGGTGTTCCTCGCGATCGCCGCGGGCACCGACTACGGGATCTTCTTCTTCGGCCGCTACCAGGAGGCGCGTCAGGCAGGAGAGGATCGGGAATCGGCGTACTACACCACCTACCGCAGTACCGCGCCCGTGGTGCTGGCGTCGGGTCTGACGATCGCCGGAGCGATCCTCTGCCTGAGCTTCACGCGATTGCCCTACTTCAACACGATGGGCATCCCGTGCGCCATCGGCATGCTCGTCGCGGTCGCGGTCGCCGTGACACTGGTCCCCGCGGGGATCGCCATCTGCGGCCGCATCGGCCTGTTGGACCCCAAGCGCAAACTCAAGTCGGGCCGATGGCGCGGGATCGGCACGGCGATCGTCCGGTGGCCCGGTCCCATCCTGGTGGCTTCCCTGGCGGTGGCCCTCGTCGGCCTGCTGGCGCTACCCGGATATCAGACGAACTACAACGACCGCGCGTACATCTCGCCGGAGATCCCGGCGAACCAGGGCTTCGCCGCGGCCGAGCGCCATTTCTCGCAGGCGCGTCTGACGCCCGACATCCTGATGATCGAATCCGACCACGACCTGCGGAATCCGACGGACTTCATCACCTTGAACAAGTTGGCCAAGGAGATATTCAAGGTCCAGGGAGTCTCGCGCGTGCAGGGGATAACCCGGCCGGAGGGGACGCCGATCGCCAAGACGTCGATTCCCTTCCTGATCAGCCTCCAGAGCGCCGGCCAGGTGCAGTCCCAGAAGTTCCAGGCGGAACGCAACAAGGACATGCTGAAGCAGGCCGAGGACATGGGCGTGATGATCGGCGTCATGCAGCAGCAGTACGAGGTGACTAGGCAGCTGAACGAGATCACCTACAGCATGATCGACAACACCAAGGAGTTGCAGGCCCTCACCGACGAGCTGACGGAGAGCATCGGACTCTTCCAGGACTTCTTCCGACCCATCCAGAACTACTTCTACTGGGAAAAGAAGTGCTACAACATCCCGATCTGCTGGGCACTCAGGTCGGTCTTCGACACCCTCGACGGGATCTCGGCACTCAGCGAGAAGTTGGACGTCATCGTCAACGAGATGGAGAAGCTTCGCGTCCTGCTGCCCCAGCTCCTCGAGGTCTTCCCTCAGATGATCGACGTCATGCGCGCCATCCAGAACATGTCGTTCAAGACGTACAGCACCATGTCGGGCATCAGCGCGCAGATGGACGAGACGAGCGACGACGTCAGCGCCATGGGGCAGGCCTTCGATGCCGCCAAGAACGACGACTCTTTCTTCCTCCCGCCGGAGGTGTTCGAGAACCCGGACTTCAAGCGCGCGATGGACAACTTCCTGTCCCCGGACGGAAAAGCGGCACGATTCATCATCTCGCACAACGACGATCCGGCGACGCCCGAGGGTATCGCCCGCATCGAACGGGTCCAACTGGTGGCCGAGGAGGCCCTCAAGGGCACGCCGCTGGAGAGCTCGAGGATCTATCTCTCCGGCACCGCCTCGACAGCCAAGGACTGGAACGACGGATCGACCTACGACCTGTTGATCGCCGGGATCGCGGCCATCTGCCTGGTGTTCATCATCATGCTCGTCATCACCCGCAGCTTCATCGCGGCGCTGGTGATCGTGGGCACCGTCGTGCTCTCGCTCGGCGCGTCATTCGGACTCGCGGTGCTGTTGTGGCAGTACATCCTCGGCATCCAACTGCACTGGATGGTGCTGGCCATGTCGGTGATCATCCTGCTGGCGGTCGGTTCCGACTACAACCTGTTGCTGGTGTCCCGGATGAAGGAAGAGGTCGGGGCAGGCATCAACACGGGGATCATCCGTGCCATGGGCGGCACCGGAAAGGTGGTCACCACAGCGGGATTGGTGTTCGCCGCGACGATGGCGTCGATGGCGGTCAGCGATCTGCGGATCATCGGTCAGATCGGCACCACCATCGGTCTTGGTCTGCTGTTCGACACCATGATCGTCCGCTCGTTCATGACACCGTCCATCGCCGCGCTGTTGGGCCGGTGGTTCTGGTGGCCGCAGCGGGTCCGTCCACGCCCCGCAAGCACGATGCTCCGTCCGTACGGTCCGCGTCCACTGGTGCGTGCGCTTCTGGGCATCGAACAACGCCGTGACGACGACGATGCTCCGACCACCGAGATCCCTCGACTGTCTCCCTGACGACGTTCCGGCGCGTTCGGCGTCGACATGGATTGCCGGGACGCGCGATTCGGTCTGTCCGGTCGAGGTTCTCGATGCGCCGGGCCTTCTCCTTGACTGGTTCAGGATGTAACACCGGAGCTCGATGAACAGATATCAACGGTGAGTGCCGGCGCCAAAGCCGGCGCTGACAAAGTCGATGCGTAGTTCGAGCCGATCTGGGTAGACTCAGATTCGAGTTAGCTGGTCGAATCATTGCGCATCAGTATTTGGAGGGCGACGCATGAAGAAGCTTTCGGTTACGAGTGCTCTCGCGGCTGGCGGTGTGGCGCTGTCGCTGTCGGTGGGGGCCGGGGTTGCGTCTGCGGACCCGATCGTCGATTCGACCTGCAGCTTCGAGCAGGTGGTCGCAGCAGCGAACGCGCAGGGTCCGATGGCGTCCCGGTTCATCTCGAACCCGCAGCAGCAGGCAGGTCTGAGGCAGTTCCTCGCTTCGCCCCCCGGCCAGCGGCAGCAGATGGCCAATCAGATCCGGAGCGCTCCGTCGAACGCGGTCTTCCTGCCCACCATCGAAACGGTCTTCAACGTCTGCAACAACTACTGACCGGGAGTCGGGCGGACACGGTGGCGGCATTCGCGCGACCAACTTCCCGATTGTGGTGAACAGACCACTCCGCGGGCTCGGCTGACCAGTTTTCTGGCGGCCGAGTCCGTTCGAGTGGTCTTTGCCGTGCGCGCGCGCAGTACACGATGATTGCCGCGGCAGATCCCTGCGGCCCCTCAGCGCTCATGGTCGGAGGCTCGACGTCGCGACCGAATGCCGGCGGCGACCGCCTCATTGCCCCGATGGGCAACGCGACTATCCGTGGCTGCGCATGCGCGATTGTGCATTCGGGGCTCCATCGATCTGGTGCGAAACCACCCGTCAGTTTCGGTTAACGTTCAGCGCCTGAATTTTCGCCTTCGGTCCCCTCTAAACGCGTGCGATTCCGAATCTAGCAAAGAATGCGCATACGCCACGGTCAATGTTGACCCGTGGCGGGAATGTCCCGATACGCCCCGGGCGTTGACCCTGTAGTACGGTGTCGCGGACGGGCCCTTCGACTCTCAAATACATTTGCTCAACGAGATTCCGCTAGTCGCGCGGCGTTCGCTCGCAGTCAACCGCAGATAGCCGGCGAGGCACCGCACCCGCCAGCACCTTTTGCGCCAGTATCGCGAGGCCACAAGGCTAATTCATCGCAGCAGGTCATGCGCATCGAGGCCCTTCATCAGGTGACGCACGGGTGCATTCTGAGTTACTGAACGGGGTCGGATGGCGAAGTGCCAGTTCGCCACGTACTTCGGCGAAACGCTGAAGATTCGGCAGTCCTTGAGTAAGGTTTGGGACGGTTACATCCATGTCGATTTGGTCTGGAGAACAGCTGTGAGCAACAATCCGTTTGACGATGAAAATGGCAGCTTTCTAGTGTTGGTGAACGACGAGGAACAGCACAGTCTGTGGCCCGCCTTTGCCGATGTGCCCGCCGGATGGCGGGTGGTGTTCGGCGAGGCGGAACGCGCCGCATGCCTGGAATACATCGAGAAGAACTGGCCCGATATCCGCCCCAAGAGCCTGCGTGATCGGCTCGCGCTAGGCACATAGCAGCCAGTTGCCGGGGGATTTCTTTGGGGAGTCAAATGGATAGGAATGACCGCGCGCTTCCACTCACGCGCGGACAGCTCGACGTGTGGCTCGCCCAGCAGACGGGTGACTCCGGCACAGAGTGGCAGCTCGGGCTGCTCGTCAAGATCGAGGGTGCGCTGGACCGCGATGCCCTCGAGTGGGCGATCCAGCGAGTGGTGCGCGAGATCGAGCCCGGCCGGGCCGCCTTCGACGAGGTGGACGGCGTGGTCGTCCAGCGGATCGTCGACGACCCGGCGGTGGAGCTCGCCTTCCACGATCTCAGCGGCGCCGACGACGGTCTCGGCGAGGTCCGGCGGATCGCGACCGAGATCCAGTCCGCGCCGATGCCGCTGTCGGGACCCCTGTTCACCTTCGCTCTCTTCGAGACGCGGGCCGACGAGTCCTACCTGTTCGCCTGCTGCCACCACATCGTGATCGACGGGTTCGCCCTGGCTCTGGCCGGTCAGCGGATCGCGTCGGTGTACACCGCCGCCGCCTCGGGAACACCCGTGCCGCCTGCACTGTTCGGGTCTCTGCGCGACGTGGTCGACCTCGAGTCGGAGTACGAAGCGTCCGACGAGTATCTCGACGATCAGGCGTACTGGACCCGGAACCTGCCGTCCGACAGTGCATCCGAATCGCCTGCGACCATCGGCGGCGCAACCGGGGAACCGGTCCCGCCCTCGATGCCGACGGCGCTGGACGCAGGTCTGATCCGGCGGGTGAACGACCTCGCCGAGAAACTCGGTGTCCCGCGGTCGTCGGTGTTGACTGCCGCGTGCGCGCTGCTGGCGCGACAGTGGACCGCCCAGAGCTCTGAGGTGGTGCTGGACTTCCCCGTGAGCAGAAGGGTGCGTCCGGAGTCGAAGACGCTGCCCGGGATGTTCGCAGGTGTGGTGCCGCTCGTGTTGAGCGTGGCCGCGCCGTCCTCGGTCACGGACTTCTGCGCGCATGTCGATGCGCGTATCCGAGAGGCAGTGGCGCACCAGCGCTTCCCGGTGCACGCACTCGAGCGGCAGGCCCGGCCGCGGGCAATGGGCCGCGCAGCCCACCGCGTGGGCGTGAACTTCCTGCCGTCCGCGGCGAAGCTCTCGTTCGGCGGTGCCACGGCGACCGCCTCGTACACCAACGCGGGGCCGGTGGGCGGGCTCGGGCTGATCTTCTCGAACGCCGGCGACGACCTCCTGCTGAGCACCGCCGGACACGTCGAGGCGTTCGCCGACGTCACCGACGTCGAGGCGGGGCTGACCCGGGTGCTGGCGGCGATGACCGCTGATCCACGCAGGTCGTTGTCGTCGATCGACATCCTCGACGCCGACCAGTACGCCCGCCTCGACCTCGTGGGCAACCGGTCGGCGCTGACCGCCCCTCAACGGCCGGATGCCTCGATCCCGGAGGCGTTCGCCGAGCAGGTGACCCGGGCGCCCGAGGCGGTCGCGATCAGTTCCGACGGACGGCGCCTCACCTATCGCGAACTGGACGAGACGTCGAACCGCTTGGCGCAGTTGCTGTCCGAACACGGCGCAGGCCCGGGTCAGCGGGTGGCATTCCTGTTCAACCGCTCCGCGGAGGCCATCGTCACGATGCTCGCGGTGCTGAAGACGGGCGCAGCCTATGTGCCGATCGACCCGGCGCATCCCGATACGCGCGTCGAGTTCATGCTCGGCGACGCCGCGCCGATCGCGGTGATCACCACCGCCGCTCTGGCCGACCGACTCGCCGGCCGCGACCTGCTGGTCATCGACGTCGAGGACCCTCGCATCGCCGGCTATCCGGCGACGGATCTGCCTGCGCCCGCGCCCGACGACCTCGCGTACGTGATCTACACCTCCGGCACCACCGGCGTGCCCAAGGGCGTGGCGATCACCCACCACAACGTCACCCACCTCATGGCATCGCTGGACGAGGCGGGCCTGCCTGCGGGACCGGGACAGGTGTGGTCGCAGTGGCACTCCTACAGCTTCGACATCTCGGGGTGGGAGATCTATGCCGCACTGCTCAACGGCGGGCAGCTGGCGGTGGTGTCCGAGTCCGTTGCGCGTTCTCCCGAGGATCTGCGGTCGCTGCTGATCCGCGAGCAGGTCACCGTGCTGAGTCAGACACCCTCGGCAGCGGGGATGCTCTCTCCCGCCGGGCTCGAGGACGTCACCCTGCTGGTGGGTGGCGAGGCCTGCCCGCCCGATCTGGTCGACCGCTGGGCTCCCGGGCGGACGATGATCAACGAGTACGGGCCGACCGAGACCACGATGTGGGTCACCACCAGTGCGCCGCTGACGCCGCGCCCGGGCCCGGTCCCGATCGGGACTCCACTGCCCGGAACGGCCCTGTTCGTCCTCGACGGCTGGATGAAACCGGTCCAGGTGGGGGTGGTCGGCGACCTGTATGTGGCAGGCCACAACGTGGGCGTCGGATACATGGGTCGCGCCGGCCTGACCGGCTCGCGCTTCGTCGCGTGCCCGTTCGGGCCGCCGGGAACGCGGATGTACCGCACCGGCGATTTGGTGCGCTGGGGCGCCGACGGGCAGTTGCAGTACCTGGGCCGCGCCGACGAGCAGGTGAAGATCCGCGGCCACCGCATCGAGCTCGGAGAGATCCAGGCCGCTCTCGCCGCCGTGGACGGGGTGGGGCAGGCCGCGGTGATCGTCCGTGAGGACCGACCGGGCGACAAGCGGTTGGTGGGGTACACCACCGGGACCGCGGAACCCGCCAAGGTCCGCGCCGCAGTCGCCGAGCGGCTGCCGTCCTACATGGTTCCGGTTGCCGTGGTGGCTCTCGACGCACTTCCGGTGACCGTCAACGGGAAACTCGACAAGCGGGCACTGCCCGCACCGGAGTACCGGGACGGCGAGGGGTACCGGCCGCCGGGCAATGCCACCGAGGAGATCCTCGCAGGCATCTTCGCCGAGACACTCGCCGTCGAGCGCGTCGGCATCGACGACTCGTTCTTCGACCTCGGTGGCGACTCTCTGCTGGCGATGCGCCTGATCGCCGCCGTCAACGCGGCCCTCGACACCAAGGCGCCGGTCCGGGCGCTGTTCGAGGCGCCGACCGTGGCCCAGCTGGCCCCGCACGTCGGCGATGTGGTCGACGTCCTCGACCCGCTGGTGGCCGCCGAGCGGCCGGCGGTGGTGCCGTTGTCGTTCGCGCAGAACCGGTTGTGGTTCCTCGATCAGCTGCACGGTCCGTCACCGGTCTACAACATGGCGGTGGCGCTGCGCCTTCGCGGCGCCCTCGACGTGGAGGCGCTCCGCGCGGCTCTCGCCGACGTGGTCGACCGCCACGAGAGCCTGCGCACCGTCTTCGTGGCCACCGACGGTGTTCCTCACCAGTTGGTGCTGCCCGGTGAGAACGTCGAATTGGGATGGCAGTTCGCCGACGCCACCGGCTGGTCACCGCGTCAACTCGAGGAGGCCATCGACGCGGCAGCCGGCTACACATTCGACCTTGCGGCCGAGATCCCGCTGCAGGCAACGCTTCTCCGGACCGCAGACGACGAGCACGTGCTGGTGGGCGTGGTGCACCACATCGCCGCCGACGGGTGGTCGGTGGCTCCGCTGGTCGCCGACCTGGCCGTGGCATATGCGGCCCGGGCCGAGCGCCGTTCGCCGGGGTGGGCGCCGTTGCCGGTGCAGTACGTGGATTACACGTTGTGGCAGCGCGCGCAGCTGGGCGACGTCGAGGAGTCGGGCAGCCGGATCTCCGGTCAGCTCGATTACTGGCAGGAGGCCCTCGCCGGACTGCCCGAGCGGCTGGAGCTGCCGACCGACAGGCCGTATCCACCCGTCGCCGACTACCTCGGCGCGAGCGTCACGGTGGACTGGCCGGCAGAGCTGCACCGGAGTGTGCGCGACGTCGCCCATCAGCACAATGCGACGACCTTCATGGTGGTGCAGGCGGCGCTGGCGGTGCTGCTCGGCCGGTTGGGCGCGACATCCGATGTGGCGCTCGGGTTCTCAGTGGCCGGGCGTACTGATCCGGCGCTCGACGAGCTGATCGGCTTCTTCGTCAACACGTTGGTGCTGCGGGTCGATCTGGCCGGTGACCCGACCGTCGGTGAGGTGCTGGACCAGGTGCGGCAGCGCAGCCTGGCGGCGTTCGAGCATCAGGATGTGCCGTTCGAGGTCGTCGTTGACCGGCTCAACCCCACGCGCTCCAGGACGCATCATCCGCTGGTCCAGGTGCTGTTGGCCTGGCAGAACTTCGCGGGCCAGAACGCCGGTGACCCGGCGGCCGGTGTGACGCTGGGTGACGTGGAGGTCACCGAGCTGCCGGTGCAGACCCGCACCGCCCGAATGGATCTGGCCCTCGCGCTCGGTGAGCGGTGGACCGCTGACGGTGAACCGGCGGGCATCGGTGGGTCGGTGGAGTTCCGTACCGATGTGTTCGACGGCGCGAGCGTCGAGCTGATGATCGAGCGGCTGGCCCGCCTGCTGATGACCATCACCTCCGATTCCGCGCAGCGACTCACCTCGGTGGACGTGCTCACCGACGAAGAGCGTGCGCGCCTGGCGGTGCTGGGTAATGGGGCCGTGCTGTCGGCTCCGGTGCGTGCTTCGGTGTCGGTACCGGCGGCGTTCGCCGAGCAGGTGACGCGGTGCCCAGAGGCGGTCGCGGTGACCTGTGCCGGTCGTTCGCTGACCTATCGGCAGCTCGACGAGGCGTCGAATCGATTGGCGCACTTGTTGTCCGGAGTCGGTGCCGGTCCCGGGCGGCGGGTCGGGATGCTGTTGCCGCGGTCGATCGAGGCGATTGTGGCGATCTTGGGGGTGCTCAAGACGGGTGCGGCGTACGTGCCGATCGACCCGGCGCACCCGGATACGCGCGTCGGTTTCGTGCTCGGCGATGCCGCGCCGGTCGCGGTGGTGACCACTGCGGATCTGGCGGCGCGTGTGGACGGCCGTGGTCTAATGGTCGTCGATGTGGAGGATCCGGGTCTCGCCGGGCAGCCCGGCACCGCGTTGGCGGCGGCCGCGGCGGCCGATGACATCGCGTACCTGATCTACACCTCGGGTACCACCGGTGTGCCCAAGGGTGTCGCGGTGGCTCATCGCAACGTCATCGACTTGCTGGAGTCGCTGCAGGACGACCTGGACATGGCGGGTCAGGTATGGACGCTGGCGCATTCGCTGGCGTTCGACTACTCGGTGTGGGAGATCTGGGGTGCGCTGCTCGGCGGCGGGCGGCTGGTGGTGGTGCCCGAGTCGGTGACGCGCTCACCGCAGGAATTCCACGAACTGCTGGTGGCCGAGCAGGTCACGATGCTGAGTCAGACGCCATCGGCGTTCTATGCGTTGCAGAGTGTGGATGCCGCCGAGCCCGAGCAGGCCCGCCGGTTGGCGTTGCGCACGGTGGTGTTCGGCGGCGAGGCGCTCGAGCCGCAACGGCTCCGCCCGTGGCTGGCCGCTCATCCGGGACTTCCGCGGATGATCAACATGTACGGCATCACCGAGACCACGGTGCACGCCTCGTTCCGCGAGATCGTCGACGGCGACACCGAGAGCACTGTCAGCCCGATCGGGGTGCCGTTGGCACACCTGGGCTTCTTCGTGCTCGACGGGAGCCTGCGGCCGGCGCCGGTGGGTGTGGTCGGCGAGTTGTACGTTGCCGGTGGTGGTTTGGCGGTCGGATATGTGGGCCGGTCGGGACTGTCGGCGACGCGGTTCGTGGCGTGTCCGTACGGGGCCCCCGGAATGAGGATGTATCGCACCGGGGATCTGGTGCGCTGGGGCGCCGACGGGCAGCTGCAGTATGTGGGCCGCGCCGATGAGCAGGTCAAGATCCGCGGGTACCGCATCGAGCTCGGAGAAATCCAGGCCGCTCTGGCGGCAGTGGACGGGGTGGCGCAGGCGGCGGTGACCGTGCGCGAGGACCGTTCGGATGACAAGCGTCTGGTCGGATACCTCACCGGGACCGCCGATCCCGCCGAGGTCCGCGCCGCGCTGGCGCAGCGGCTACCGGCGTACATGGTGCCGGCCGCGGTGATGGTGCTCGAGGCCCTGCCGCTGACGGTCAACGGCAAATTGGACACCCGCGCGTTGCCCGCACCGGAGTACCGCGACGGCGATGGCTACCGGGCCCCCACCAACGCCACCGAAGACATCCTGACCGGCATCTACGCCCAGGTCCTCGGCCTCGACCGCGTCGGCATCGACGACTCCTTCTTCGAACTCGGCGGCGACTCGCTGTCCGCGATGCGGGTGGTCGCGGCGGTGAACACGACACTGGGCGGCGGACTCTCCGTGGGGACGTTGTTCGAGGCGCCCACCGTGGCGGCGCTGGCGCCCCGCATCGGTGAAGAGGTCTCGGGGTTCGAGCCGTTGGAGGCCGTCGAGCGGCCCGCGGTGGTGCCGTTGTCGTTCGCGCAGAACCGGTTGTGGATCCTCGATCAGCTGCACGGTCCGTCGCCGGTCTACAACATGGCGGTGGCGCTGCGCCTTCGCGGTGCGCTCGACGTCGATTCGCTGCGCGCGGCGATGGCCGATGTGGTGAACCGCCACGAGAGCCTGCGCACCGTCTTCGTGGCCACCGACGGCGTCCCGCAACAGCTGGTCCTGCCGGTCGACAGAGCCCAATTCGGATGGCGGATCGTCGACGCCACCGCCTGGTCGGCCGATCGGCTGGAGGCGGCCATCGAGGGAGCCGCCGGTCACAGCTTCGACCTGGCGGCTGAAATCCCGCTGCAGGCAACGGTTTTCCGTCTCGCCGACGACGAGCACGTGCTGGTGGGCGTGGTGCACCACATCGCCGCCGACGGGTGGTCGATCACTCCACTGGTGGCAGACCTGGCCGTGGCGTACGAGGCTCGGGTGAGGGGCAGCGGCCCGCAGTGGGCGCCGCTTCCGGTGCAGTACGTGGATTACACGCTCTGGCAGCGCGCGCAATTGGGTGACATCGACGACCCGACCAGCCGGATCTCCGCGCAGCTCGCCTTCTGGCAGGAGACGCTGGCCGGATTGCCGGACCGACTCGAGTTGCCGACGGATCGGCCGTATCCGCCGGTGGCCGACTATCGCGGCGCCAGCGTTGCCGTGGACTGGCCGGCGCAGTTGCAAAGGCAGGTCGACGCGATCGCCCGCGAGCACAACGCGACCACGTTCATGGTGGTGCAGACCGCCCTGGCGGTGCTGCTGGGGAAGTTGAGTGGCAGTGCCGATGTGGCGGTCGGGTTCCCGATCGCCGGACGCAACGATCCGGTCCTCGACGAGCTGGTCGGGTTCTTCGTCAACACGATGGTGCTGCGGGTCGACCTGACGGGGAACCCCACCGTCGGCGACATGCTGGAGCAGGTGCGCCGGCGCAGCCTTGCCGCGTTCGAACACCAGGATGTGCCGTTCGAGGTGCTGGTCGACCGGATGAACCCGAACCGGTCGATGACGCATCATCCGCTGGTTCAGGTGCTGCTCGCGTGGCAGAACTTCGCGGGGCAGGGAATCGCCGCCGGCGCAGCGATGGGGGGCGTGGAAGTCAGCGAGCTTCCGGCCGCGACCCGCACCGCACGGATGGATCTCACGTTCTCGCTGGCGGAACGATGGACCGACGACGGCGAGCCGGCCGGAATCGGTGGGTCCGTGGAGTTCCGCACGGACGTGTTCGACACCGCAGGCATCGAGGCGCTGATCGGGCGGCTCGAGCGGGTGCTGACGACCATGTCCCTCGCCCCGGACCGTCGACTGTCGAGCATCGACGTGCTCGAGCCCAGCGAGTTGAACCGACTCGATGGATGGGCCAATCGGGCTGCGCTGGAACATGTTCGGCCGTCGGTGGCATCGATTCCCGAGCTGTTCGCCGAGCAGGTGTCGCGGTGCCCGGAGGCCGCGGCGGTGACGTTCGAGGGCCGCTCGATGACCTATCGACAGCTGGACGAGGCCTCCAATCGACTGGCGCATCTGCTGCTCGGGCACGGTGCAGGCCCGGGGCGGCGGGTGGCGCTGTTGCTGAACCGATCGGCCGATGCGATCGCCGGGATCCTCGCGGTGCTCAAGACAGGGGCGGCCTACGTGCCGATCGACCCTGCTCACCCCGACTCGCGGATCGGCTTCGTGCTGGACGACGCCGCGCCCTCGGCGGTGCTCACCACCGGCGGGATGGCGCAGCGGCTGAACGGCCGCGAGCTGGCGGTGATAGACATCGCCGACCCGCGACTGCAGGAGCAGCCCACGACGGGACTGGCGGCGCCGTCCGCCGACGATGTCGCGTACCTCATCTACACATCGGGCACGACGGGCAAGCCCAAGGGCGTGGCGATCACCCATCACAACGTGATCGAGCTGTTGACGTCGGCCGGCGAACGCATGGAGCTGGGCGGGCAGGTGTGGTCCCAGTGGCACTCACTGGCCTTCGACGTGTCGGTCTGGGAGATGTGGGGAGCCCTGCTGCACGGTGGACACCTCGTGGTCGTCTCGGAAGCGGTCGCACGCTCACCCGAGGATTTCCACGCGCTGCTCATCGACGAGCGGGTGACCGTGCTGAGCCAGACGCCGTCGGCGTTCTACGCGCTGCAGACCGTCGACGGCCTGCAGCGCGAGGCCGGTGCGCAACTGAACCTGGCGGCGGTGGTGTTCGCCGGCGAAGCGCTCGAACCGGAGCGGCTGCGACCCTGGCTGGCGGATCATCCGACACTGCCGCGACTGATCAACATGTACGGCACCACCGAGACCACGGTGCACGCCTCGTTCCGCGAGATCGTCGCCGATGACGCGAAGGGCAGCGTCAGCCCGGTCGGTGTGCCGCTGGCCAATCTGGCCTTCTTCGTACTCGACGTGTGGATGCGTCCGGTGCCCGCCGGAGTCACCGGTGAGTTGTACGTGGCGGGCCCCCAGGTCGGGGCCGGCTACGTGGGCCGCCCGGGACTGACCGGAACACGCTTCGTGGCCTGCCCGTTCGGGGCGCCCGGGGCGCGGATGTACCGCACCGGTGACCTCGTCGCGTGGAGCGCCGATGGGCAGTTGATGTACCAGGGCCGCGCCGACGAGCAGGTCAAGATCCGCGGATACCGCGTCGAACTGGGTGAGATCCAGAACGCGCTGGTGAAGCTCGACCAGGTGGCGCAGGCCGCGGTGATCGTGCGAGAGGACCGCCCCGGCGACAAGCGTCTGGTGGGTTACGTCGTCGAGTCGACCAGTGGTGCACTGGATCTCGCCGCAGCGCGCACAGAGCTGGCCGAGCGCCTGCCCGCCTACATGGTTCCCGCGGCGATCGTCGTCCTGGACGCCTTGCCGCTGACGGTGAACGGCAAGCTCGACCGTCGCGCGCTGCCTGCGCCCGAATACCAGGCTGCTGACGACTATCGCGCGCCTGCGACGGCGGTCGAGGAGGTGCTGGCCGACATCTACGCCCAGGTCCTCGGGTTGGAGCGGGTCGGTGTCGATGAGTCGTTCTTCGAACTCGGCGGCGACAGCATCCTGTCGATGCAGGTGGTCGCCCGGGCGCGGGCGGCCGGCCTGACGTGCCGGCCCCGCGATGTCCTCGTCGAGCAGACGGTGGCCGGAATGGCCCGGGTCGTCGGGGTTGCCGGTGACACCGCGGTGCATGACGCCGGCGTGGGCCGGGTCGAGGTCACCCCGATCGTCGGCTGGCTCCGCGACGTCAGCGGCCCGGTCGGTCAGTTCAACCAGACGATGGTGGTGCAGGCGCCCGCCGGGGCCGACGCGCCAGACGTGCGGATCCTGTTGCAGGCGTTGCTCGATCGGCATCCCATGCTGCGGTTGCGCATCGATGACGACGGTGCGGGGAGCTGGGCGCTGCACGTGCCCGAGCCCGGCTCGGTCGATGCCGACGCATGCGTGGAGGATGTCGATGCGGTGACCGACGAGGCACTGGTCGGTGCGCGGTCGCGGCTGGATCCGATGGCAGGCGCGATGGTGTCGGCGTTGTGGGCGTCGGCGACCCGTCAGCTCGTGCTGGTCGTTCACCATCTCGCGGTGGACGGCGTGTCGTGGCGCATCCTCCTCGAGGACCTGAACATCGCGTGGGTGCAACACCGGAGCGGCCAGCCGATCGCGTTGCCGGAAGGGGCCACATCCTTCGCCCGGTGGTCGGCGCTGCTGGCCGAACATGCCGTCGACCCCGCGGTCGTCGCCCACGCCCAGCGCTGGCGGGAGGTGGAGTCCGCGGCGGCCGTCCTGCCTGCGCCCCGGCCCGAACAGGACACCTTCGCGACCGCCGGTCAGCTGACCGTCGAACTCGACTCCGACATCACAGCGCGACTTCTCGGGGAGGTGCCTGCGGCGTTCCACGCCGGCGTCCAGGACATCCTGCTGATCGCATTCGCCATGGCGTGGACGGAGTTCCTCGGTGAGCGCGGCGCCGCGATCGGTATCGACGTGGAGGGTCACGGCCGCGACGAGGAGTTGGCGGCAGAGGTGGATCTGGGCCGCACGGTCGGGTGGTTCACCGCCAAATACCCGGTGTCGCTGGCCCTCGAGCAGCCGGCCTGGACCGACGTCGTCGCCGGAGAAGCGTCACTCGGCCACGCCGTGAAGGCGGCCAAAGAGCAGATCCGTTCTATTCCGGACGGAATCACCTACGGCCTGCTGCGGTATCTGAATCCGGACGTCGACGTGGCCGGACCCGATCCCGTGATCGCATTCAACTATTTCGGGCGGCTCGGTGCGGCGGAACTCACCGACGAGATGTGGAAGGTCGACCCGGACGGGCTGGCGCTCACGGCGAAGGCGACCGCTGTGCCGACACCGTTGGGGCACACCGTTGTCCTCGACGCCGGAACCCTGGACGGTGCCGACGGCCCCCACGTGCGCGCGACGTGGACGTGGGCGCAGTCAGCCCTCGACCACGACCAGATCAGCCGGGTCGCAGGGCTGTGGCAGGAGGCGCTTTCCGGCATCACCGCCCACGTCCAGCGGGGCGGCGGTGGCCTCACGCCTTCCGACATCGCGCCGGCACGGCTCACCCAGGGCCAGATCGACGGCCTGTCGCAACACCTTTCGATTGCCGACGTGTTGCCGCTGACTCCGCTGCAACGGGGGCTCTACTTCCACTCCACCACCGCGCAATCGCAGGACGATCTGTACGCGGTGCAACTCGACATCGACGTCGCCGGCGAACTCGACGCCGACCGGTTGCGTCGTGCCGTGCTCGGGGTCGTCGTCCGGCATCCCCATCTCGCGGCCCGGTTCATCGACGAGTTCGACGAACCGGTGCAGGTGATCGTCGCACAGCCGGACATGCCCTGGCGGTACGTCGAATCGTCCGGCGACGAGCACATCGATCGTGTGCGTGCCGCCGAGCGTGCCGGGGTGCGCAAGCTGGCCGGGGAGCCGCCATTCCGGGCAGCTCTGATCCGCACCGCGGAGGACCGGCACAAACTGGTGCTGACCTATCACCACCTCGTGATGGACGGCTGGTCCACACCGATCCTGCTGCAGGAGATCTTCGCCGGCTACCTCGGGCACCGCCTGCCGGCGGCCACGCCCTACCGCAGGTACGTGACATGGCTGGCGGAGCGAGACCTCGAAGCCGCCCATTCGGTATGGCGGAATGCATTCGTTGACTTCGACGATCCCGCATTCGTGGGGTCGGCGGACCATTCCGACGCCGGGCTGCGTGACATCGGGTCCTACCGGATCGGGACCCAGATCACCTCTGCCGTATCAGAACTCGCCCGCGCTCAGCACACCACGGTCAACACCGTCCTGCAGGCGGCGTGGGCGCAACTGCTGTCCGTGCTGACCGGCCAGAACGACGTGGTCTTCGGGACCGCGGTGTCCGGGCGGCCGGCTGATCTGGCCGGCGCCGACTCCATGGTCGGGTTGTTGATCAACACGGTGCCGGTGCGGGCACGAATCGCACCGGAGACGACGGCAGCCGAACTGCTCGAACAGTTGCAGCGGTTCGCCAACGACACACTCGAGCACCAGCATGTCGCGTTGAGCGAGATCCATCGCATCACCGGTCACGACCAGTTGTTCGACACCCTGTTCGTCTTCGAGAACTACCCCGTCGAGACCGACACGTTGCCGAGCATCGACGGCCTGGCCATCACAGACTTCGCGACCCGTGAAGAGAACCACTACCCGCTGAGTGTTCAAGCCGTGCCCGGCGAACAGCTCTCGCTACGTGTCGAATTCGACTCCGGGGTGTTCACCGCGGCGGAAGTCGACGCATTGGCGCGACGTTTCGAGCGGGTGTTGTGGGCGATGTGTGGTGATCCGGGTCGG